>CAZNIX010000346.1:0-5498 GCA_964573125.1 uncultured Thermoanaerobaculia bacterium | reverse complement strand
GGGCACCGGCCGCTCGCGGCGGTGGTCGTCGATTGCGCGAGCGCCGACGGCTCGGTCGCCGCCGCCGAGGGGGCGCGGGCGGCGCTGGCGGCGGCCGGCGTCGGGCTCACGGTCGAGCCGTTGGCCGAGAACGCCGGGTTCGCCGCCGGCATGAACCGGGCGCTCGCGCTCTCGGCCGGCGCCTCCGGGGGCGCCGCCCGAGCAGACTGGGTGCTGGCGCTCAATCCGGACGCCCGGCCGGCTCCGGACTACGTGACGTGGTTGCTGGCGCGCGCGGCGGCGCACCCCGGGCTCGCGATCGGCGCGGTCACCGGGCGGCTGGTGCGCACCGAGCCGGGCGCGGACGGCACGCCGCTCCTCGACGCCTGCGGCATGCGCCTGACCCGCTCGTGGCGCCACCTCGACCGCGGCTCCGGGGAGCCCGACGACGGCCGCTTCGGCCGCGTCGAGCGGGTGTTCGGGGCGACCGGGGCGGCCTCGCTCTTCGCCCGCCGCGCGCTCGAAGACGTCGCGGTCGGCGGCGAGGCCTTCGACTCCCGCTTCCACTCGTTCCGGGAGGACGCCGAGCTGGCGTTCCGCCTCCGCGAGCGCGGCTGGGAGGTGCTCTACGAGCCGGCGGCGCGCGCGGTGCACCGGCGCTGGAGCCTGCCCGAGCGCCGGCGCGCACTGCCGCCGGAGGTCAACCGCCACTCGCTCAAGAACCGCTATCTGCTCCGCCTCTACCACCAGACCGCGGGCAACTTCTGGCGCACCCTGCCGTGGGCGCTCGGGCGCGATTTCGGCGCCCTCGCGTATGCGCTCGCCGCCGAGCGCTCCTCGCTCCCCGCCTACGGCTGGCTCTGGCGCCACCGGCGCGAGATCCTCGCCCGCCGGCGGGAGATCCAGGCCCGGCGCACGGTGCCGGCGCGCGAGCTGGACGGCTGGTTCGGCCGCGCGGGGGTGCCGCTGTGAGAACTGTCCGCTTCCCTGGCGCGGCACCCGGCTCGCCACCCCGCCGGCCGCCGGCCGCCGGAGCCTCTTCCGGGGCGAGCGCCGCGATGAGTACCGCACCCCCCGGATCGGCGTGGCCGGAGCCATTCTCCGCCGGAGCGCCTCGATGACCTCCGCCGACCCGGCCCCCGCGCGCCCGCTGTCGGTGGCGCTGATCGGCAGCCGCGGCGTCCCCGGCCGCTACGGCGGCTACGAGACGCTGATGGAGGAGCTGGCCGCGCGGCTCGTCGAGCGCGGCTTCCGGGTCACCGTCTACTGCCGGTCGCACGCCACGCCGCGCGGCCTCTCCCGCTGGCGCGGCGCCGATCTCGTGCGGCTCCCGACCGTGCGCACCAAGCACCTCGACACGCCGGTGCACACGCTGCTGTCCTGCCTCGACGCCGCCGGCCGCGGCTTCGACGCCGCGCTCGTGGTCAACTCCGCGAACGCGCTGTTCGTGCCGCTCCTCGCGGCGGCGGCGATCCCGACCGCGCTCCACGTCGACGGCATCGAGCGCCGGCGGCGCAAGTGGGGGTGGCTCGGGCGCGCGGTCTACGCGCTCTCGGAGCGGCTGGCGTGCGTGGTCCCCGACGCGCTCGTCACCGACGCCGAGGTCATCCGCGCCCACTACCTCGAGCGCCACCGGTCCGACTCGGTGGTCATCGCCGCCGGCGGCGCCCCGCGGCCGGCGCCGGCCGGCGCCTCGCCGACGCTCGCGGCCCTCGGGCTCGAGCCGCGCCGGTACTTCCTCTACGTCAGCCGCTTCGAGCCCGAGAACAACCCCGACCGGGTGGCGGAGGCCTACCGCGCGGTCGGCGGCGAGCTGCCGCTGGTGATGGTCGGCGGCGCGCCCTACGCCGGCCGCTTCATCCGCTCCTTCACCGCCGGCGCCGACCCGCGCATCCGCTTCCCGGGTCCGATCTACGGCGACGGCTACCGCGGGCTGCTCAGCCACGCGCTCGCCTACGTCCACGCCACCGAGGTCGGCGGCACCCACCCGGCGCTGGTCGAGGCGATGGGCTACGGCAACTGCGTGGTGGTCAACGACACGCCGGAGAACCGCGAGGTCGCGGCCGACGCCGCGCTCTGGTTCCGCGCCGACGAACCGGCCTCGCTCGCGGCGGCGCTCGAGCAGGTGCGGCGCGACCCCGAGGCGGCGCGCCGGCGCGGGGAGGCGGCGGCCGCGCGCGCCGCCGAGCGCTACACCTGGGACGCGGTCGCCGCCCGCTACGCCGAGCTGTTCGAGCGCCTGGCTGGACGGCGGGCGCCGGAATCGACGACAATCCACCCGCTGAGGTAAGATATGGGGAACTGCCATAAGGGCCCCGACTCCAGAGGACCCCGTCAAGGCCGTTCCCCCGACGTCACGCCATGCTGAAAGAACGGGCCCGGATCCTCGCCGCGACGATCTTCACGCTCGACCTGTCGCTGGTCGCGGCCGCGTTCGTCATCGCCTACTGGCTGCGCGACGCGGCGCTGCCGCGGGTGCTGCCGGTGGCGTTCGGCGGCCGCCTCTACCCGCTCTCGGAGTACCTGCCGCTGCTGCCGCTGGTGCTCGCGATCTGGGGCGCGCTGCTGCTCGCCACCGACAGCTACCGCTCCCACCGCACCGTGCCGCTGCGCGACGAGGCGACCTCGATCCTCAAGGTGTGCGCCGCCGGCACCGTGGTCTTCATCCTCACCCTGTTCGCGCTGCGGCTGGGCGAGAAGCTCCTCGAGGACGACCAGGTCAGCCGCTCGTGGCTGATGCTCTTCTCGCTCCTCTCCTTCGCCTTCCTGCTCAGCGAGAAGCTCGCGCTGCGGCTGACCGCCCGCTACGTCCGCGCCCACGGCCTCAACTACCGGACGGTCCTGATCGTCGGCACCAACCAGACCGCGGTCGAGATCGCGCGCTCGATCGCCGAGCACCGCTTCTGGGGCTTCCGCATCATCGGCTTCGTGCGCAACGACGAGGCGGCGGCCGAGGCCCACCCGCGCGGCCTGCCCGAAAACCTCCCGGTGCTCGGGAGCCTCGGCGACATCGCGCGCCTGGTCGACCGCTACGTGGTCGACGACGTGATCTTCGCGGTCACCCGCCGCGATCTCGACCGCCTGGAGGACCTCTTCCTCCAGCTCCAGGAGCAGGGCATCCGCGTCCGCTTCGCGATGAACATCTTCCCGCACACCCGCGCCGAGGTGCAGCTCGAGGACCTGGACGGGATGCCGATCCTGACCTACTCGACCACCCCGACCAACTTCCTCCAGCTCCTCGCCAAGCGGGCGCTCGACGTCACGGTGTCGGTCTCGGTGCTGGTGCTGGCGCTGCCGGTGATCCTGCTCATCGCGCTCGCGATCAAGGTCAGCTCGGGCGGCACGGTGCTCTTCCGGCAGATCCGCTGCGGGCTCAACGGCCGCATCTTCACGCTCTACAAGTTCCGCACCATGGTCGCGGACGCCGAGCACCGTCGCGGCGAGCTGCAGCACCTCAACGAGATGGCGGGGCCGGTGTTCAAGCTGCGGCGCGACCCGCGGGTGACGCTGCTCGGCCGCTTCCTCCGCCGCTTCAGCCTCGACGAGCTGCCGCAGCTCTGGAACGTGCTGCGCGGCGACATGAGCCTGGTCGGCCCGCGCCCGCCGATCCCCGAGGAGGTCGCGCAGTACCAACGCTGGCAGCGCCGGCGGCTCTCGATGAAGCCCGGGCTGACCTGCCTGTGGCAGATCAGCGGCCGCAACGACCTCGATTTCGACCGCTGGATGCAGCTCGACCTCGAGTACATCGACTCCTGGTCGCCGATGCTCGACGTCAAGATCCTGCTCAAGACGATCCCCGCCGTCCTTTCTGGGCGGGGCGCTTCCTAACTCGGCTCGACCGGCTCGGCCGCCGCCGGCTCGGCGAGCGGGGGCGCCGTGCTCCGCTCCTCGGGGGTGACGCGGAGTGCGAGCAGGCCGACGAGGGCGACCAGCGCCGAGGCGACCCAGAACGGGCTGGCGATGCCGAGGTGCTGGAACGCGACGCCGGCCCACGCCGGGCCGACGCCGCGCGCGATGCCGCCGAAGGTCTGCTGCACGCCCAGGGTCTGGCCGGTCTCGCGCCGGCGCGCGCGGCGCGAGACCAGCGAGGTGGTCGCCGGGAAGAGCAGCGCGGTGCCGATCGGGACCAGCATCACCGCCAGCCCGAACGTGACGAGCGACCGCGGCAGCGGCACCGCGGCGAGTCCGAGGGCGAGGCAGAGGGCGCCCAGGCGCAGCGTGCGCACGACGCCGAGCCGGTCGACGATCGGCCCGAGCGCCACCGCCCGCATCACCAGCGAGACCGCGCCGACGAAGACGTAGAACCAGCCGATCGTCTCCTCGGTGACCCCGAACACCGCCTCGAGGTAGAGCGCGAGCACGCCGTTCATCGACATGAACGCCATCATCGCGATGGCGTAGATCCAGATCAGCGACGGCACCGGCCCGCCCGGGTGCCGCAGCACGTCCGCGAGCGCGCGCCGGATCGCCACCCGCTGGGGCGCCCCCGGCTCGCCCTCGGCCGGGTGGCCGTCGTCCTCGCGCTCGGGCTCGGGGAGCCAGCGCCAGGCGAACGCGAAGTTGAGCGCGCAGAGGCCGGCGGCGATGAAGCCGGGGGCCGACTCGCCGAGCTTGAACGCGAGCGAGCCGAGCGCCGGGCCGACCATCACGCCGGCGCTGGTCGCGGCGGTCACCCAGCCGAGCGCCTTGGCGCCCTCGTCGTGGCCGGCGCGGTCGGTGACGTAGGCCTGGATCACCCCGATGGTGCCGCCCGCCGCCCCCTGGACCAGGCGGGAGACGAGCAGCAGCCAGACCGAATCGGCGAGCGCGAAGAGCGTGAACGAGGCCGCCGAGGCGACGATCCCGCCGAGGATCACCGGCCGCCGGCCCAGGCGGTCGGAAAGCCGCCCCCAGAGCGGTGCGGTGACGAGCTGGGCGAACGCGAACGCACCGACCAGGTAGCCGACGATCGAGGGCGTGGCGCCGAACCGCTGGGCGTAGAACGGCAGGAGCGGCAGGACGATCAGGAACCCCGCCATGTCGACGAAGCTGATCGCCATGATCACCCACAGCCGCATGACCAGGTGCCGGCCGCCGCCGCTCGCCGCCGCCATCGCCTAGGCGACCTCCCGCCGGCCCCAGAGCACGAACGCCGCGCCGCCGGCGACCATCAAAAGCACGCCGTAGACCGCGCCAACCCCCAGCTCCTGGAGGCGCAGGCTGCTGAGGATCTCGATCGAGATCGGCCGCGTCGTGTACGTGTAGAGGACGATCGAGACCACGAAGTCGCCGAGCGCGGTGATGAACGCGAGGCTCGCGCCGGCGGCGATCGCCGGCCGCACCAGCGGCAGCACCACCCGGCGCAGCGTGCGCCACGGCCCGGCGCCCAGCGAGGCGGCGGCCTCCTCGAGCGCGGGGTCGAGCTGGCCGAGGCCGGCGAGCGCGGCGCGGCCGGTCATCGGCAGGTTGCGCACCAGGTAGGCGAGCGGCAGGATCCAGGGCGTGCCGACCAGCACGAACCTGCCGAGCCATGGCGGATC
>CAZNIX010000345.1:0-5523 GCA_964573125.1 uncultured Thermoanaerobaculia bacterium | reverse complement strand
GTCGCCGGCGCGATCCGCGCCGGCGCCGCGGGCGGATCCGACGGCGGCCGGCGCGGCGCGGTGGTCGTCGGCGCCCACTACGACCACCTCGGGAGGGGCGGCCGCGGCTCGATGGCGCCCGGCGAGGAGGCGGTCCACAACGGCGCCGACGACAATGCCTCGGGCACCGCGGCGCTGCTCGAGGCGGCGCGCGCGCTCGCCGCCCGGCGCGGCGAGCTTCCGCGCGACGCCTACCTGGTCGCGTTCGCAGGCGAGGAGTCCGGGGTGCTCGGCTCGACCGCGTTCACCCGCGAGCCGCCGCCCGGCCTCGACCTCGGGCAGGCGCGGGCGATGATCAACATGGACATGGTCGGCCGCCTGCGGCGCAACACGCTGACGATCCTCGGCGGCGAGTCGGCGGCGGAGTGGGCGGAGCTGGTCGGCCCGGCGTGCGCGGAGCTGGGGCTCGGCTACACGCTCGGCGGCGACGGCTACGGCCCGTCCGACCACACCCCGTTCTACGCCGCCGGAGTGCCGGTGCTGCATCTCTTCTCCGGCGTCCACGACGACTACCACAAGCCGAGCGACGACGCCCCGACGATCAACGCCGCCGGCGGCGCCCGCACCGCGCAGCTCGCGGCCGAGCTGGCGCTGCGCGTGGCGGCGCGAGAGCGGCCGCTGACCTACCGGCGCACCGAGTCGCCGCCGCCCGCGGAGGGCGACGCCCGCTCGTTCGGCGCCTCGCTCGGCACCGTGCCCGACTACGCCGGCCCGCCGGGCGGCGAGCCCGGGGTGCTGCTCGCCGGCGTGCGGCCGGGGAGCGCGGCGGAGAAGGCCGGCCTCCGGCGCGGCGACATCCTGGTCGGGCTCGCCGGCCGCGAGATCGGCGACATCTACGATTTCGTCTACATCCTGCGCGACGCCAAGCCGGGCCAGACCGCGACCGCGGTCGTGCTGCGCGACGGCGAGCGCGTCGCGGTCGAGGTCACGTTCGACGAGAGCTCCCGCTGATCCGCAAGCCCCCCTCAAAAACGGAGGCCGAAGGCGAGCACCGCCTCGGTCTCGTCGGCGAGGATGACCTTGCCCTGGATGTAGGGGACCAACCCGTTGGCGCGCCAGCCGACGCCGGCGAGCAGGTTGACACCGACGTCGGTGTCGTCATCGTCGCGGCGCCGCGGCGGCCTCGGACGGTCGTCGGAGATCACGGCGAGCCCGGCGCCGGCCCAGACGTAACCGTTGAAGTCGACCGGGAAGTCGTAGTGGACGTCGCCGTTGACCGTGATCAGGTCGCCGTCGTCGACGAACACGTACTCGAGGTTGGGGTTGAAAAACCAGCGCGGGGCGAGCTGGAACAGCAGTTCGCCGCCGACGAAGACCTCGTCGGCGTCGTCGTAGACGCCCGCCCGCAGGCCGAAATCGACCGCCGAGGCCGGGTCCGCGGGGAGCGCGAGCGCGAGAGCGGCCGCGAGCGCCGCGATCGTGAGGGTGCGTTGCATGGTCGGTCCTCCTGTGGTTCGCAAGGCAAACGCGGCCGATCGGCCGGCCGCAAGGCGCCGCACCGCGGAGACTTCGCGCCCCGCGCCGCTGCACGCTATGCCATGCAGTGCAAACGCGATGCCGAGGCGGCTCCCGGCGGCTTCGCCGCGACCGAGCGGCCGCGGCAGCCGCTCGAGAGGCGGCCGTACCGGAACGGCCCGACCGCCCTCGGCTCGCCGCCGCGGCGGCGGCGGGATAGGCTGAAGTCCGCCATGGTCCTCGGCGCCCACCTGCAGACCGTCGCCCCCCGGCTCCGGCACGCGCTGCGCCCCGAGCCGGCGCCGCCGTCGGCGTCGTGGGCGCTGACCGTCGACGACCCGGCGATCGGCGCGGTGCGGCTCTCCGGCCGCTTCACCGGCCTCGACGACGCCTGGGGCTGGGCGCCGGGGACGCCGCGGCGCGCGGTGCTCGTCGTCCACGGCCTCGGCGGCAGCAGCGACAGCGTCTACGCCCGGCGCGCGTCGGCCGCGGCGGCGGCGGAAGGGCTGGCCAGCCTGCGCCTCGACCTCCGCGGCTCCGACCGCCGGGGCGAGGACTACTACCACGCCGGGCTCACGGCCGACCTCCACGCCGCGCTCGCGAGCCCCGAGCTGTCCGGCTTCGACGAGCTGTTCGTGCTCGGCTACTCGATCGGCGGCCACGTCGTGCTGCGCATGGCCACCGAGACCTCCTCGCCGCGCCTCGCGGCGGTCGCCGCGGTCTGCCCGCCGCTCGCGCTGTGGGTCAACGCCGACCACATCGACCGCCGCGCCAACGCGCTCTACCGCAACTACCTGCTCGGCGGCATGAAGGAGATCTACGACGCGGTGGCGGCGCGCCGCGGGGTTCCCTGCCCGCCCGAGGAGGCGCGCAAGATCCGCACCCTCCGCGAGTGGGATGAGCGGGTGGTCGCCCCCCGCCACGGCTTCGCCGGCGCCGGCGACTACTACGCCCGCGCCAGCGTCGGCCCGAGCCTCGGCGAGCTGCGCGTGCCGGCCCTGATCGTCGCCGTCGACGACGACCCGATGGTCCCTGCCGAGGCGATCCGCCCCTGGCTCCCCGCCGGCCACCCGCTGCTCACCGTCCGCTGGCTCGCCAACGGCGGCCACCTCGGCGCCTACCGCGGCGTCGACCTCGGTCTCGGCCTCCACCCCGGGCTGGGGCTCGAGCGGCAGCTCTACCGGTGGCTGGCGGCGCGGGGTTGACAGGGCGGCCGGTCCGCGGCATGTTCCCTAGGGAACCTGAGCGAGCCAACCAGTACCGTCGACACCGCGGCCCCAGCGCGCGGCCTCGAGGCTGCGGCCGGTGACCTGATCACCAGCGAGGAAGCGGCGGACGCCCTCGGCTACACGGTTCAGCACGTTCGGCGCCTCGCCCGCGCCGGGCGGCTCCAGGGGCGCAAGATGGGGCGCGACTGGCTCATCGTCCAGTCGAGCGTCGTGCGGTTTCTCGCCCAGCGAGAGAGCCGGTCGCTCCCGTTCGAGCGGCTGGAAAGGGAGGAGGGATCATCGTGACCCACGGTGGAGCGGTCGCCGGGGAGGTCCGGGTCCCGGCGTCGCGCGCGACGGTCCAGGGCGAGGGCTACGCCTTGGTCCTCGCCGACAGCTTCGAGTGGATGGACGGATGTGGCGAGGCTTCGGTCCACGCGATCGTCACCGATCCACCGTACCCCGAGTACTTCCAGTTGGCGGTGAGGGCGGTTCCGGAGCTTGCGCGGCTGGGCGCCGGCGGCGCACAATCCGCGCATCGGCGCGCGAGCGATCACGTCGAGGCCGCGTCCTCCGCGGGGAGGCGGTCGATCTCGGCCCACAGCTCGTCGAGGTCAAGTCGGAGGCCCGCGCAGCCGGGCACGGGATCGATGACTCCCGAGGCGGCGCCCAGGGCGTGGACGTAGCGGCCGTCGGGGCCGAGCTCGAGGATTTCGAGGCTGCGCAGCTCAGGGTCGACGATCCAGTACCAGCGGACGCCGAAGGCGGCGTAGTCGTCGACCTTCTCGACCCGGTCGCGGCGGGCGTCGCGCGGGGTCGGCGAGACGATCTCGACGGCGATGTCCGGCGGGACGCGGATCAGGCCGCGGCGGGGCGGGAAGACGCTGCCCGGGAGGAAGACGGTCAGGTCGGGTTTGCGCCCGCGGTGCGCGGCGACGGCGAACTTCGCCTCCGAGCCGCCGGCGATGCCCCCGCGCGGCACCACCCAGTTCACCAGGCGCACGGCGAGCGCGGTGCTCAGCACCGCGTGCAGGAAGTCCGGCTCCTCCTCCTCCTCCTCCAGGACGCCGTCAACGACCTCTCCTGGTGCGTCCTCGGGCAGGGCGTACCACTCCTCCAGAGCGATTCTGGAGCCGGCCGGCGGCTCGATCGGCGCTTCCGGGATCATGGTCGGACCTCGTAGGGAGTACCTCGCGGCTCACCCCCCGATCCGCACCAGCCGCCCGCCCGCCGCCCGCTCGCGCTGGAGGCGCACGGCCTCGTCGGGCGGGACGTAGTCGCTGTGGCACGAGGGCTTCTGCTCGCCCTCGGGTGCGGCGTGACCGTCGCCGCCGTTCCCGCCGCGGCCCTCGTTCCCGGCCCCGCTCCCGCCGCCCATCGCCCGCCGGACCTTCGACGCCAGGCGGTGGATCTCTTCCGGCGGCAGGACGCCGCGCTGGTCGAGGAGCGCGCGCTGGTCGGGGGTCAGGGCGGCGGTGCGGCGCGGCTTGTCCCAGGCGTACTCGGGCGCCTTGCCGGAGGCGAACTCCTGGATCTCCTTGGAGATGCGGACGCTGCACCAGTCGTGGCCGCACATCGCGCAGAAGTCGGTGTCGACGTCGAGGTCCTCGTCGTGGAGCGCGCGCGCGGTGTCGGGGTCGAACGACAGCTCGAAGTGCTTCTCCCAGTTGAGCGCGGCGCGGGCGAGCGTCAGCTCGTCGTCGCGCTCGCGACTGCCCGGGATGCCGAGCGCGACGTCGGCGGCGTGGGCGGCGATCTTGTAGGCGACGCACCCCTGCTTGACGTCGTCGCGCTTGGGCAGGCCGAGATGCTCCTTGGGCGTGACGTAGCAGAGCATCGCCGCGCCGTGCCAGGCCGCCAGGGTGGCGCCGATCGCGCTCGTGATGTGGTCGTAGCCGGGGAAGACGTCGGTGACCAGCGGTCCGAGGACGTAGAACGGCGCGCCGTGGCAGAGCCGGCGCTCGAGCTTCATGTTGTATTCGATCTGGTCGAGCGGCACGTGGCCGGGGCCCTCGACCATCACCTGGACGCCGTGCGCCCAGGCGCGCTCGGTCAGCTCGCCGATGGTCGCGAGCTCCGCGAGCTGGGCGCGGTCGGTGGCGTCGGCGAGGCCGCCGGGGCGCAGGCCGTCGCCGATCGAGAACGAGACGTCGTGCCGGCGCATCACCGCGCAGATCTCGTCCCACAGCGTGTACATCGGGTTCTCGCGGCCGTGGTGGAGCATCCACTTGGCGAGCAGCGACCCGCCCCTGCTGACGATCCCGATCAGCCGGTCGCGTACCAGCGGCAGGTGCGCCCGGAGCACGCCGGCGTGGATGGTGAAGTAGTCCACTCCCTGGCGCGCCTGGTGCTCGAGCGCGGCGAGGATCGCCTCCTCGTCGAGGTCCTCGAGCCGGCGGCCGACGATCATCGAGTAGATCGGCACCGTCCCGACCGGCACGGTGGCGTCGCCGATCACCGCCTCGCGGCAGGCTTCGAGGTCGCCGCCGGTCGACAGGTCCATCACCGTGTCGGCGCCCCAGCGCACCGCCCAGCGGAGCTTCTCGACCTCCTCCTCGGTGCCCGAGGAGACCGGCGAGGCGCCGAGGTTGGCGTTGATCTTGGTCCGCGCGGCACGGCCGATCGCCGTCGGGTCGAGCCGGCCGGCGAGGTGCGCCGGATTCGCGGGCACGATCATCCGCCCGGCCGCGACCTCGTCGCGCACCTGCGCGGGCGTGAGGTGCCCCTCGCGCTCGGCGACCCGGCGCATCGCCGGGGTGACCGCGCCGAGGCGGGCGTGCTCGAGCTGGGTCACGGGCGCGAAGCCAGCCGGCGGCACCGC
>CAZNIX010000344.1:0-5528 GCA_964573125.1 uncultured Thermoanaerobaculia bacterium | reverse complement strand
GGCGGCGGGACTGGCGGCGGCCTGGCGGGCGGCGGCGGCGGCGCAGAGCGCGCCGCGGCGGTGGGCGGGCCGACTGGCGGTCGCCGCCGCACTGCCGCTGCTCGTCCTCGGCGGGCCGCTCGCCGACCCGCGCCTGCTCGACAGCTCGTTTCTCACCGACAACGACTTCGTCGACTTCGCCGGGCCGGCGCCGCGGATGCTCGCGCCGGAGCTGGTGCCGGAGTTCTACCGCCGGCTGGCCGCCGCGCCCGGCGACGAAGCGGTGATCGAGGCGCCGGGCCTGCCGACCTGGGTGTGGCAGACCCACCTGCGGATCTACCAGGACGTCCACCGCCGCCGGGTGCTCCTGGCGCCGGCCGAGCCGCGCCTCTTCGGCCCCGAGCTGGCGCTCGCGAACTTCGTCGCGCCGGAGCCCGAGGCGCTCGCCGCCGCTCCCGCCCGCTGGCTGGTGGTGCACCGCAAGAGCGGCTGGGAGCTCGACCGCGTCGACCGCGGCCCCGGCGTCGGCCTGCCGCTCGCGCCGGAGATGCGCTCGCACGCGCGCCGCACGACGCGCCGGCTGGCCGGCCGCCTCGAGCGGCGCTGGGGGCCGCCGGACTACGCCGACGGCCTGCTCCTGGTCTGGGACCTCGAGCGGGTTCGTGGTGCGGTGACCGAGACCGCCCGATAACGCGATCAGGGCCGTCCGGCGTCGTCCGGCGTGCCGGGCGGCGGCGGACCACCCGACGTGCCCGGCCGCGAAGCGGCCGGGCAGCACGTCGGGAAGTTCGTCCCCCGGGCGGCGGTTGGGGTGACAGGATCGCGCCAGGAGGACCGCCATGCGCCTCGCGCTCAAGACCCTCGCCCTCGTCCTGCTGATCGCCGGCGCCGCCTGGCTGCTGCGGCCGGCGGCGACCGGCGCCGCGGCGCCGGCCGAGCTGGCGCTGCCGGCCGGCGACCCCGCCTGGCGGCTCGATCCGCTGTGGGACGACGGCCGCGCCGAGTACTGCGCCTACGAGGTCGAGTGGGCGCGCTACGGCCACCGCTACCCGGGCCGGGCGCTCCTGATCCTGGTCAAGGAGCCGTGGAACCCCGACCTCGACGTCAAGGCCGACGAGCCGCGCCCGGACGGCTTCGAGGTGCTCAAGCTCAACCACGTGCGCGACGTGCCGACGGGCATCTACACCTACCACCAGATGGCGAGCGTCTACCTGCGGCGCGACAGCGGCGCCCTGCGCAAGCTCGCCGCCACCAGCTCCGAGGCGTGCGGGATCTCGACCGCCGACCTCGTCGGCGGCCGGCTCGCCACCCGCTCCTACTTCGACGGCCAGGGCGACCGCGGCGGCCCCTACCCGGCCGTGGCGCTGCCCGAGGACGGGCTGCCGGCGCTGCTGCGCGGCTTCGTCGCCGGCGCGCCGCCGGCGGAGCTTTCGGTCTTCCCGTCGCTGATGATGGGGCGCTTCGCCCGCCTCGAGCCCGCCGCCTACCGCGTGAGCCGCGGCGCGCCGGGGCCGGTGAGCGTCCCCGCCGGCGAATTCGAGGGGGTCGAGCTGCGGCTCGAAAACCGCGACGGCTGGCTCGCGTATACGTTCGAGACCGCGCCGCCGCACCGGCTGCTCGTCCACGAGCGCGGCGACGGCACCCGCTACGAGCTGGCCAAGTGCGACCGGCTCGCCTACTGGTCGATGCACGATCCCGGCGGCGAGGCCTGGCTGCCGGAGGCGGTGCGGTAGAGTCGGCGCCGCGGCGGGCCACCACGCGAGAGTCCGATGCCCGAAAACCCCCAGCCCGAGATCCCGATGCCCGGCGAGAGCGAGCCCTCGCCCCCCGGCGCCCTCCCGGCACCTCCCGCCCCCACCGCCGCCCCCGCCCCCGCCGCCGCGGCCCCCGCGCGCTCGCGCTGGCACGGCCTCTGGCGCGAGTGGGTGCGGCCCTTCCTGGTCGTGATCGTGGTCGTCTTCTCGCTGCGCTCGGCGGTCGCCGACTGGAACGACGTGCCGACCGGCTCGATGCGCCCGACCATCCTCGAAGGCGAGCGCATCTTCGTCAACAAGCTCGCCTACGACCTCAAGCTCCCGTTCACCCGCCTGCGTCTGGTCGAGTGGAGCGAGCCCGGGCGCGGCGACATCGTCGTCCTCTACTCGCCGGCCGACGGCCAGCGCCTGGTCAAGCGGGTGGTCGGCGTCCCCGGCGACCGGATCATGCTCCGCGGCGGGCGCCTGCTGGTCAACGACGAGACCGCCGACTACCGCCCGCTCGGCGCCGCCGAGCGCGCCGAGCTGGGGATCGACAACGGCGCGCTCGAGCCCGACGAGCGGGTGGTGTGGGAGACCATCGACGGCGCCAGCCACCCGGTGGCGTGGCAGGCCTCGGCCCTCGGCTACGCCCCGGCGAGCCGCCACTGGGGGCCGGCCGCGGTGCCCGCGGGGCAGTACTTCGTGATGGGCGACAACCGCGACAACTCGAAGGATTCGCGGGTGATCGGCTACATCGACCGCGACCGCATCGTCGGCCGCGCCACCGCCGTCGTCGTCTCCCTCGACCCCGAGCACCACCGCGCCCCGCGCTGGGGCCGGTTCTTCCAACCCCTCCCCTGACTTCAACCCCCTCCCATCCCCCGCTCAGGCACCTGAACCCCCCCGGGTGGCTGGGAGGGCCGGGGCGTGAGCCTCCCTCCCAGGGGCGTCTGGCTCCGCGCCCAACGGATCGTTTCGGAAGAGCTGGCCGGGAGTGCGCGGAGCCAGTCGAGGGGCGCGCCGTCTGCGCCCCGCTCACTCGGAGCGCGCCCCGTCCCCTGGGAGGGAGGCTCACGCCCCGGCCCGGAGCTACGCCGCCAGCACCGCCGTCAGGTGCCCGAGCGCCCAGTCCAGCTCCTCGCGCGTGATCACCAGCGGCGGCGCGAGGCGGATGGTGTGCTCGTGGGTCTCCTTGCACAGCAGGCCGCGGTCGCGCAGCGCCTCGCAGAAGCGCCGCGCGCCGCCGGCCTCGGGGTGCAGCTCGATGCCGACCCACAGGCCCTTGCCGCGGATCTCCTTGACGTGCGGGGATTCCAGCTTGGCGAGGCGGCCGAGCAGGTACTCGCCCAGCTCGGCCGAGCGCTCGGCGAGGCGCTCCTCGACCAGCACCGCGAGCGCCGCCCGGCCGACCGCGGCGGCGAGCGGGTTGCCGCCGAAGGTCGAGCCGTGACTGCCGGGGGTGAAGACGTCCATCAGCTCGTCGCCGGCGAGCAGCGCCGACACCGGGTACATGCCGCCCGAGAGCGCCTTGCCGACGATGACCGCGTCGGGGCGGATCCCCTCGTGCTCGAACGCGAAGAGCTTGCCGGTGCGGCCGAGGCCGGACTGGATCTCGTCGAGGATGAGGAGCGCGTGGTGCTCCGCGGTCAGCCGGCGCAGCTCGCGCAGGTAGCCCGCGGGCGGGACGACGATCCCGGCCTCGCCCTGGATCGGCTCGACCAGGACCGCCGCGGTCTTGGGTCCGAGCGCCGCCGCCACCGCGCCGGCGTCGCCGTAGGGGAGGAGCCGGAAGCCGGGGGTGAAGGGACCGAAGCCCTGGCGCGAGCCGGGGTCGGAGGAGAAGCCGACGATGGTCGTCGTGCGGCCGTGGAAGTTCTGCTCGAAGACCAGGATCTCGGCCTCGCCCTCGGGCACGCCCTTGACCTGGTAGGCCCAGCGCCGCGCCGCCTTGATCGCGGTCTCGACCGCCTCGGCGCCGGTGTTCATCGGCAGCGCGCGCGGGAAGCCGGTCAGCGCGCAGAGGTCGCGGTAGAACGGCCCGAGCACGTCGTTGCGGAACGCGCGCGAGGTGAGCGCCAGCCGCGGCGCCTGCTCGAGGAGGGCGGCGACGATCCGCGGGTGGCAGTGCCCCTGGTTGACCGCCGAGTAGGCGGCGAGGAAGTCCATGTACTGGTTGCCGTCGACGTCCCACACCCAGACCCCGCGGCCGCGGGCGATCACGACGTCGAGCGGGTGGTAGTTGTGGGCGCCGTAGCGGTCCTCGAGCGCGATCAGCTCGGCGCTCCGGGTCGGGGTCGCGGTCTCGGTCGCGCTGTCCAGGGTGGTCATGGGGGTCGCTCTCCTGTGGGTGGGACGGCCCGCGGGCGGGCCCTGGGCGGGATTGAACCACATCCCGGGCGGCGGAACCAGACCCGGGCACCGGATCGGCCAGCCAATCGTGTACAATAGCAACCAGTTGCGGGCCGCCGGAGGACCCAACACCAATCGCTCCCGTCCCCGGCGCGATGCCCGCGACGCCCGCTCCCCGACGAGGCCCGCAACGAGGCGACGTTCGATCCGAACGCACAGGGCGCCACCAGAGCCCCGCCCCGCCTGAGCCCGCCCAGCCGAGAGCGCACACGCTGGACATGACCGACCACGGAGAGACCATGCTGTTTTCGGACTTTCACCTCGACGAGCGGCTCCTACGCGGGGTCGCGGACATGGGCTTCGTCGAACCCACCCCGATCCAGGAGGACGCGATCCCGCCGGCGCTCGAAGGCCGCGACGTCCTCGGCGCCGCGATGACCGGCAGCGGCAAGACCGCCGCCTACGTGCTCCCCACCCTCAACCGCCTGCTCGGCCGCCGGCGCGGCGCGATCGGTGCCCTGGTGCTCACCCCCACGCGCGAGCTGGCGCAGCAGGTCGAGGGCGCCCTGACCGGCTTCGCCGCCCACACCGACCTGACCTCGGCGGTCGTCCACGGTGGGGTCGCCTACGAGCCGCAGGAGGCGGCGTTCCGGCGCGGCGTCGACGTCCTGATCGCCACCCCGGGCCGCCTGCTCGACCACTTGCGCCGCCCCTACGCGCGGCTCGACGCGGTCGAGGTGCTGATCCTCGACGAGGCCGACCGCATGCTCGACATGGGCTTCATCCCCGACGTGCGGAAGATCCTCGGCCAGCTCCCGAAGGAGCGCCAGACGCTGCTGTTTTCGGCCACCTTGCCGGGGCCGATCGTGGCGCTGTCGCGGGAGCTGCTCAACGACCCGGCGACCATCAACGTCGAGCGCAAGGCGGCGCCGGCGACCGGCATCACCCAGGCCGCCTACCCGGTGCGCCACGACCGCAAGTTCGCGCTCCTCCACCACCTGCTCGTCCGCGGCGGGATCGGCAGCGCGCTCGCGTTCGTGCGCACCAAGGAGCGCGCCGACCACCTCGCGACCTACCTCGAGAAGCGCGGCGTGTCGGTGGCCGCGATCCACGGCGACCGCACCCAGATCCAGCGCACCAAGGCGCTCGAGGCGTTCCGGCGCGGCGAGTACCAGGTGCTGGTGGCGACCGACGTCGCCGCCCGCGGCCTCGACCTGGTCGACCTCACGCACGTCGTCAACATCGACGTGCCGGCGCAGCCCGAGGACTACATCCACCGGGTCGGCCGCACCGCGCGCTACGAGGGCACCGGCGACGCCTTCACGTTCGTCGCCGCGCGCGAGCTGGCGGACCTCCATCTGATCGAGAAAGTGATCGGCGCCAAGATCCCGCGCCTCTACGCCGAGGGCTTCGACTACCGCCCGGCCGCCGAGCGGCTCGAGGCCGCGGCCGCGCAGGCGGCCG
>CAZNIX010000343.1:0-5549 GCA_964573125.1 uncultured Thermoanaerobaculia bacterium | reverse complement strand
CGGAAGCGCTCGGCGGCGCTGGCGAGCAGCACGCCGTCGTCGCCGACCGCGTAGACCGCCAGCAGCAGGGGCAGCGGCTGGTCGCCCGCCAGCTCGAGCAGCGACCAGGCCGGGACCTCGACCGCCACCACCGCCGCCGGCGCGCCCTCGGCCGCGGCCGCGAGGTGGACCGCGACCTCGATCGGCAGCGTGCCGCCCTCCTGGCCGGTCATCAGGAGCACGGCGTCGCGCGCCGGCAGGGCGACCTCCGCCGCCGCCCCCGGCGCCGCGAGCAGGAGCGCCGCCAGGGCCAGGCTAGGTCGCACCCGGCGAGACCACGTCATGATCGAGACGGAGGGTCGAGACCACGTCGCCGACCTCGTCGCGGACGCCGATCGCCAGACGGTGCGGCCCCGGGCGGACCAGCAGTCCGACCCGGTAGCCGCCGACGCCGGCGAGCGCCGCGGCCAGGCGCTCGGTGGGGATCTGGATCGGCGCCTCGACGCTCTGGACCGGCGACAGCCGGCCTTCCTCGTCTTCGGCGGCCACGTAGATCGTGATCTTGCCGCGGTGGTAGCGCTGGTCGGGCAGCAGCACGAGGTTGACCAGCGGCACCTTGACCAGGACCGGCAGGACGTAGAGGTTCTTGCCCTGGTCGCTCGCCTGCGGCGGACCGAAGTCGGCGGCGATGCCGATCGCGTTGTCGGCGTGGCCCCAGAGCAGGGCGGCGAGCGTGCGCTCGGAGGCGCGCTCGGCCGCGGTCGCGGTGACGAACTCTCGGCGGTAGCGCAGCCGGGCCTCGCGGCCGGGGACCTCGACCTCGATCTTGTGGCTGACGCCGGGCTCGCGCTCGGGCGCCCGGAAGCCGAGCGAGTAGCGGTAGCCGGCGTCCTGCCGGATGCGCTCGGCGAGCTGGTCGTAGTCGCTCGCGCCGGTGAGCGCGTCGCCGCCGGTGACCGCGGCCATCAGCTCGAGGCCGGAGCCGAGGTTGGAGCGGAACGCGGTGTCGATCGCCACGTCGTAGGTGCGGCCGCCGCCGGGCCCGTCCATCGCCGCGAAGTCCATGCCGCCGTCCTCGGCGGAGATCGCCGCGGACGGGCCGGCGCCGGCGGTGCCGATGGCGTAGAGCGCCACCCGCCCGGCGTTGGCCCGGCGGGTCAGCTCGCGCAGCCGGCCGCCGAGGTCGGTGTGGCCCTGCGCGAGGTCGAGCTCGGACGTCGCCACCGGCAGGCCGAGGCCGCCGAACTTGTTCCGCCACGCCGCGAACATGGCCTGTCCCGGCCGCAGGTCGAGGCCCGAGGTGACGAACAGCAGCGACTTGCGGCCCGGCAGACCGGCGAGCGCGTCGACCTGCGCGCCGAGCGCCTCGAGCGTCGCCCGCACCTCCGCGCCCTGGCGCTCGGCGTAGTTCTCGATCGTGCCGAGCGCGCTCATCGCGTCGGCGTCCCCGGTGTTGCCGCCGACGTCGGAGCGCTGGATCTCGCGCAGGATGTTGCGCCGCTCGAAATCGTCGGTGAAGCCGATCTGCGCCGCGCCCTGCTCGCGCAGCGCCGCCGCCAGCGCCGCGCCGTCGGCGGTGAACGGCTGGCTGATCTTGATCCCGCCGTCGTAGTAGCCGACCGCGGCGAGCGCGCTCGCGCCCGGGCCGGCCGCGAACGAGGCCGCGAGGTCGTTGGCCGCGCGCGTCCGCTCGCCGGGGGTGGCGTGGACGTTGTCGAACAGGACCAGCAGGTGGAGGTCGTGCTCGCGCGGCGGCGCGAGCCCGAGCATCGCCTCCTCGTCCTCGCCGCGAGCGGCCTCGGCGCGCGGCTGCGCCCCGAGCGCGTAGAAGTTGTCGATCGGCGTCGGCTCGCCGTCGACCCGCAGCTCGAAATCGGCGCGGCCGAGGCCCTCGACCGGGTTGCCCCGGCGATCGGTGACCACGACGTCGAGGTTGATGATCTCGACCTCGAGGCGCTCGAGGAAGACCGGCACGCCGGACGGCTCCGTCTCCTCCCGCTGCGGCTGCGCGACCGCGGAGAGCGCAAACAGCGCCGCGAGCGCGATCCCCATCCCCCATTGGACGTTTCGTTTCCGGATGCTTGCCTTCATCGACGCCCCCACTCGACCGGCGAGCGGCCGCTGTTCCGGTACGCCGCCATTCTATACCCCGCCGCCGCGTCCGCTACACCCGGATTCCTCTGCGCACGGATTCTCGCGCGCCAGGCGGGAGCACGCCGCGTCAGCCCTCGGCCGACGGCGCCGTGACGTCGTGGTCGAGCACGAGCGCGGAGACCACGTCGCCGAGCTCGTCGCGGACGCCGATCGCCAGCCGGTGGGCTCCCGGGCGGACGAGCAGGCCCAGACGGTAGCCGGCGACGCCGCCGAGCGCGTCGTCCAGGCGGTCGGCCGGGACGCGGATCGGGGCCGCGATCGTCTGCACCGGCGACAGGCGCCCGGCCTCGTCCTGGGCGACCACGAAGATCGTGATCTGGCCGCGATGGAACTCCTGCTCGGGCAGCAGCACCAGCTTGGCGAACGGCACCTTGACCAGCACCGGCAGCACCAGCAGGCCCTTGCCCTGGTCGCTCGGCTGCGCCGGGCTCAAGTCGGCGGCGATGCCGAGGCCGTTGTCGGCGCGGTCCCAGAGCAGGGCGGCGCGGGTGCGCTCGGAGGCGCGCTGGGACGCCGTCGCGGTGACGAACTCCCGGCGGTAGCGCAGCTCGACGTCGCGGCCGGGGACCTCGACCGCGACCCGATAGCGCGCCCCGGGCTCCCCCTCCGGCGGCCGGAAGCCGAGCGAGTAGCGATGGCCGGCGTCCTGCTCGATCCGCTCCGCGATCCGGTCGTAGTCGGCGCCGCCGGTGAGGGCGTCGCCGCCGGTTTCCGCCGCCATCAGCTCGAGGCCGGAGCCGAGGTTGCCGCGGAAGTGGACGTCCAGCCCGTGATCGACCGTGAAGTTGCCGACCGAGGTGGAGGTCGTCTCGAGCTCGAAGCCGCCCTGCTCGGCCGAGATCGCATGGCTGGTGCCGGTGCCCGCGGTGCCGATCGCGTAGAGCGCGACGCCGCCGGCGTTGGCCTTGTGGATCAGCGCGCGCAGCGCTTCGGTGAGGTCGGGGCCGCCGATCGCGGCCTCGAGGTTGGAGGCCTGCCGGATCGGAGCCACCTGGCCGGGGCTGCGGCCGAGCCGGCCGAACTTGTTGCGCCAGGCGCTGAACAGGAGCTGTCCCGGGTGGAGGTCGAGACCGCTCGAGACGTAGAGCAGCGCCTTGCGGCCGGGGAGCCCGGCGAGCGACTCCACCTTCCAGCTCAGCGCCTGGATCCGCCTGCGGACCCCGACCGCCTGCTGCTCGGCGTAGCCCTCGATCGAGCTCAGCAGGGCGACCGCGTCGTCCGCCGCGCGCCCGTCTTCGCCCCGGCTCGGCGACCGGCTGGCCGCGCGGTCGCCCTCGCTGTCCATCGTCGGCGCACCGAACCGCACCTGCTCGATCTCGCGCAGCAGGGCGCGCCGCTCGAGGTCGTCGCCATACCGCACCTGCCGCTCGGCGGTCTCGCGGATCGCCGCCGCCACCGCCGCGCCGTCCGCGGTGAACGGCTGGCGGACCCTGATCCCGCCGTCGTAGTAGGCGACCGCGGCGCGCGCGGCGGCGGCGAGGCCGCCCTCGAAATGGGCCGCGAGATCCTCGACCACGCGCCGGCGCTCGCCCGGAGTGGCGTAGAAGTTGTCGAACAGGATCAGCACGTGCAGCTCTTGCTCGGGCGGCGGGGTCGGAACCTCGACCGCCTCGGGCGCCGGCGCCGGCGCGGCGGGCGCGCTCTCGGCCGCCGGCGCCGGCGCCGCCCGCGCGCCGGGGGCGGTGCCGGAGGAGTTGGCGATCGCCGTCGGCTCGCCGTCGACCCGGAGCCGGAACTCCTCCCGGGCGAGGCCGTCGATCGGGTTGCCCCGGCGGTCGGTCACCACCACGTCGAGGTTGACGATCTCGACCTCGAGCGTCTCGACGAAGGTCCCGGCCGGCTCCTCCGGCGCCGGCTGCGCGGACGCCGGGAGCGCGGCCACGAGGGCGGCGACCGCCGCCAGGAGGGTTGAAGTTGCCGGTGTCGTCGCGTTCATGGCGTCACTCCCTTCGGTTCTTGCCCGGCGGCGGCGTCACGTCGTGCTCGACGACGAGCGTGGCGACCGCGTTGCCGATTTCGTCGCGTACGCCGATCGCCACCCGGTGCGGCCCCGGCCGGACCAAGAGGCCGACGCGGTAGCCGGCGACGCCGGCGAGCGCCGCCTCGAGCCGGGCGGCGGGGATCGCGATCGGCGCCTCGACCGTTTGGACCTCGGACAGGCGCCCCTCGCCGTCCTGCGCCACGACCAGGATCGTGATCCGGCCGCGGTGGACCTCGTCCTCGGGCACCAGGGTGAGGTTGGCGAACGGCGCCTTGACCAGGACCGGCAGCACGAGCAGGTCGCGGTCCTCGGCGCTGCGCTCCGCGGGCAGGAACTGGGCGGCGATGCCGAGCGCGTTGTCGGCCTCGGCCCAGAGCAGCGCCGCGAGCGTGCGCTCGGACGCGCGCTCGATCGGCGTCGCGATCACGAACTCCTCGCGGTGGCGCACGGTCAGGCCGTCGCGCCCCGGCACGTCGACCTCGACCCGGTGGCGCCGGCCCGGTTCGCCCTCCGGCGCCCGGAAGCCGAGCGAGTAGACGTACCCGGCGTCGCGCCCGACCTGCTCGGCGAGCAGGTCGTAGTTGTCCGAGCCGGTGAGCGCCTTGCCGCCGGTGACCGCGGCCATCATCTGGAGGCCGGAGCCCATGGCGGCGCGGAGGCGCGCCTCGGTCGCGGGACTCCAGAAGCGGCCGCCGGTCGGCGAGTCGATGTCCAAAGTCCCGGCGTGCTCGGGTCCGAGCACCGGGCTGAAGGAGGCGGCTCCGGTGCCGATCGCGTAGAGCGCGACCCGGCCGGCGTTGGCGCGGTTCGTCAGCTCGCGCAGCGAGGTGGTCAGGTCGGGGAGCCCCGTGGCGCGGTCGAGAGCGCCCAGATCCCCCGTGCTCCGAGCTCCGGGCTGCACGTCACGCGCCTGCGCGGCATCGAGCAACGCCTTGCCCGGCTTGAGATCGAGACCGCTGCTGACGAACAGCAGCATCTTGCGCCCGGGCAGGCCGGCGAGCGCGTCGACCTGTCCGGCCAGCGCGTCGAGCATGCGCCGGGTTTCGGCGGCCTGACGCTCGGCGTAGAAGTCGATCGTCGCCAGCGCTCCCAACGGGTCCGCCCCCTCGGGCCCCTCGAGGTCCCGGAGCAGGTTGCGCAGCTCGAAGGCCGCGGAGTAGCCGCCCACCCCGACGTGCGCCATGTCCCGGATCGCCGCCCCGAGCGCCGCGCCGTCGGCGGTGAACGGCTGGTGGATCTTCACCCCGCCGTCGTAGTAGGCGACCGAGCCGCGGCCGGCCAGACCGTTCTCGAGCGCCGCCGCCAACTGGCGGGTCACCCGCTTGCGCTCGCCCGGGGTCGCCGCCCGGTTGTCGAACAGGACGACCAGATGGAGATCCTGCTCGACCGGCGCCGCGGCCTCGGCGGCCGGCGCGGGCGGGGGCGGCGCCTCGGC
>CAZNIX010000342.1:0-5555 GCA_964573125.1 uncultured Thermoanaerobaculia bacterium | reverse complement strand
TCTTCCCCTCCCCCTTGTGGGGAGGGTCGCCGAGCGAAGCGAGGCGGGGTGGGGTCGCGGGGGGGCCCCCGGCGCCGCTCCCCGGAAATTTCACCGGCTGATCGAAACGGTCACCGCCGGCGCGGGGCCCGACAGCAGCGTCACTGTGAATCCGCTCGGGGAGCCATCGATCCAACGCAGGTGAGCCGGCGAGGTATCGTCGCCGACCGTCACACCGGCGGTCCTGAACAGGGCCTGCGCGTCGTCCTCGGGCACGCCGCCGTTGGCGCGCACCAGCCTGATGCCGCGCCGCCCCCACTCACCGGGGCCGCCGATCGGAGGGTTCGAGAGCGGCAGGAGAGCGGGATCCTCGATGATGTGCCAGATCGCGAGCCCGGAGTTGGGTAGGCCGCCTCCGGCGCCGCTGCGCCCGCGGTCGTAAGTGGCGCCGCGCCAGCGGTTCTCGAGCAGGAAGTACTCGCGGGGACCGCGCACCGGGTCATAGAGGATGATCGCTTCGCGCCGGGTTTCGACGTCCCGGAGGACGAACGTGCCGCCGCCGGTCACCACCCGGGTCGAGAGCCAGCCCGTCTTGAGCTTGACGAAGGGATCGAAGTGGGTGGTCCCGTAGGAGCTGTCCATGATCGAGAATCCGTGAGCGGCGAACGGCCAGGGGCGGCCGTTCATGTAGAGGTCCGGCGTCCCGAGCAGCAGGTGTGACAGCTCGTGGGCGGGAGCGCCGAGGTTCGCCGGGATTCCCGTGTACCACTCGGCGATCAGCGGGATCCGCACGCCGTCGACGACCAACGGCTCGACGGTCGGAACCTCGCGGCCGGCGGGGGCGCGCACCGTGCCGAACGGGCCCGCCTGCGGGATCACGATCAGGACCGTCAGCTCCTGGGGGTCAAGCGTACCGTCGCCGTTCGCGTCGTGCACGCCGAAATCGAACTCGACGTCGGCCTTGCGGACTGCCTCGGCCCACTTCTCGACGTGACCGTGGATCCAGGCATCGTTCGGATCGTCGTCGGTCGGCGACCAGTAGTGCCCGGCGGGGCGATCGGCTGGATACCAGCCCAGGACCGCCTCGCGCACCAGCCGGAAGCGGCTGCCGGCGTTCTGCCGGTACCAGTCGCGGACGCTCGGATCGGCGCCGAACAGCAGGTCGTCGATGGTCTCGACCGGCGGCGCGGGGTGGTTGGGGCGGCCCGGATCCCAGAGGATGGCAACCACGCGGCGGACCCCGGATGCCGTACTGATCTTGGCACTGAACAGCGGTCCGGAAAAGTCCGGGATGCCGGCAGGGCGGCCGGGTGGGTGGACGAGCGCGCAGGAGATCAAGGTGCCCAGCGTGGCGCCCGGGACGAACCGGCAGAAGTCGGCGCGGCCGTCTGCATTGACGTCACCCAGCATCCGTGGCAGCCCCGGCAGGCCGAGGGAGATCGCCGTGGTACCTCCCGCGACGGCAAGCGCGCTCGTGACGTCGTGCCCGCCGAAGCCACCGTTCCCGTTGGCCGCCGCGCAGGACAGACGGGGCACAGCCGCCGAGCCCACGAACCGGCAGTAGTCCACGCGACCGTCACCCGTCACGTCCCCGAGCCCCTTCGGAAAGCTCGAGAGCCCGAGGTCGAAGCCGGCTCCGACCGAGACGCTGCGGATGACGTAGGGGCCGAAGCGGCCTCCGGCGGTTGCCAGGATGCAGGAGAGGAACATGTCCGATCCGGTGCCGACGAACCGGCAGTAGTCGGCGCGACCGTCGCTGTTGGCGTCGACCAGCGCCCGCGGCAGCCTCGCGTGGCCGGCCGCGAGGCCGGGGTCGCTGTTGACGTCGAGGTTGCCGAAGCCACCGTCGGCCGTCGCCAGGGCGCACGAGAGGAACCTGCCCCGTTGGCCCTGGACGAACCGGCAGTAGTCGGCGCGGCCGTCGCCGTTGACATCGGCAAACGTCCGCGGCAGGCTGCCGTAGCCGAACATGAGGTCTGGCGAGCTGTTGAAGTCGTAGCTCCCGAAGCGCCCATCCGCGGCCGCCAAAGCGCAGGAGAGAAAGACGCCCGGTACGTTGCCCACGAAGCGGCAGTAGTCGGCGCGGCCGTCGCCGTTGACGTCCGCGAAGGCGCGCGGGAGACCAGGGTAGCCTGTGTCGAAACCGGGATCGCTCCGAAACTCGCGATCGCCGAAGCGGCCGTCGTCGCCGACCAGCGCGCAGGACAGGTAGGTGCCCCGCACCTCGCTGAGGAACCGGCAGTAGTCCCCCCGGCCGTCGCCATTGGCGTCCGCCAGGGTGCGCGGCAGGTGGGTGAATCCGGGGTCGATCCCGACGCTGACGAGGTCGTGGTTGCCGAACTCGCCCAGCGGCCCGCCGCTCGCGGGCGCCGACAGGGCGAGGCAGAGCAGGGCGTGGACCAGCAGCAGCCCCGCCCGGGAAGTCCGGAATCGTTCGATGCGCATCGACCTTCCTCCTCCGTCTGAAGTCGTTTGTCCGGTCGACCGCGGTTGCGACTCGCGCAATCGCGTTCACCTGAGAAGGCGCAATCCAGAGGAGAATCGGTTAATCCTGGTCCGCTGCCCCGGCCACCGCGCCCAGGCGCCGGCCGCGCACGCCTGACGCTCAGGCGCGTGCCGAGCGGGTCGGTGCGATAATCGCTCGTGAACCGCCACATCTCGATGGACGATCGAGCACGGAGGTGACGATGAAGTACCGGCTGACGGTCAACGGCGAGCCGCGCCGGGTGGACGTCGAGCCCGACACGCCGCTGCTCTGGGTGCTGCGCGACGAGCTGGGGTTGACCGGCGCCAAGTACGGCTGCGGCGTCGCCCAGTGCGGCGCCTGCACGGTGCACCTCGACGGCCAGCCGGCGCGCGCGTGCGTGGTGCCGATGCGCGCGCTCGGCCGGCGCAAGGTGACCACCATCGAGGGGGTCTCGGGCCCGGTGGCGGCGGCGGTCGAGGCGAGCTGGGAGGCGCTCCAGGTGCCGCAGTGCGGCTACTGCCAGTCCGGCCAGATCATGACCACGATCGCGCTGCTCGAAGCGCTGCCGCGTCCGAGCGACGCCGACGTCGACGCCGCGCTCGCCGGCAACGTCTGCCGCTGCGCGAGCTACGTGCGCATCCGCCGCGCGGTGCACGACGCCGCGGCGCGGATCGGAGGCTAACGCCATGGCCGCGATCCACCCCGACCACGCGATGCGGAGCGCGACGCCCGGGCTCGACCGCCGCCAAGTCCTACGCGGCGGGCTCGCCCTCGGCGCCGGCCTGGTGATCGGCCTGCGCCTGCCGCGGGCGGCGGGCGCCGCCGGCCGGCTCGCCGAGGAGACGGCGGCCGCGTGGGCGCCCAACGCGTTCGTGCGCATCGGCGTCGACGACACCGTGACCATCCTCTCCAAGCACATCGAGTTCGGCCAGGGCACCTACACCGGCCTCGCCACCGTGCTCGCCGAGGAGCTGGACGCCGACTGGTCGACGGTGCGCGTCGAGGCGGCGCCGGCCGACGCCGAGCGCTACGCCAACCTCTTCTTCGGCATCCAGGGCACCGGCGGCTCGAGCGCGATGGCCAACTCCTGGGAGCAGATGCGGCGCGCCGGGGCGACCGCGCGCGCGATGCTGGCCGCCGCCGCGGCCGAGCTATGGGCGGTGCCGGCGGCCGAGATCGCGGTGCGCGACGGCGTGGTCCGCCATCCGGGCTCCGGCCGCTCCGCGCGCTTCGGCGAGCTGGCCGGGCGGGCGGCCGCGCTCCCGGCGCCGGAGGAGGTCGCGCTCAAGGACCCCGAGGACTTCCGCCTGATCGGCCGCGAGGACCTGCCGCGGGTCGACGTGCCCGCGAAATCGCGCGGGACGGCGCGGTTCACCGCCGATCTCCGGTTCCCCGAGATGCTGACCGCGGTCGTCGCGCGCCCGCCGCGCTTCGGCGGCCGCGTGCGCTCGTTCGACGCCGCGGAGGCGCAGCGGGTGCCCGGGGTGGTCCAGGCGGTCGCGGTGCCCTCGGGGGTCGCGGTCCTCGCCGAGGGCTTCTGGGCGGCGAAGAAGGGGCGCGACGCGCTGCGCGTCGAGTGGGACGAGAGCGCGGCCGAGACCCGCGGCACCGAGGAGCTGCTCGCCGAGTACCGGGCGCTGCTCGAGACGCCGGGCCGTACCGCCAAGCTCGAAGGCGACCCCGAGGCCGCGCTCGCCGGCGCCGCCCGGGTGGTCGAGGCCGACTACGAGTTCCCCTACCTCGTCCACGCGCCGATGGAGCCGCTCGACTGCGTGATCCGGCGCGGCGACGACGGCTGCGAGGTCTGGGCCGGCTCGCAGCTCCAGACCGTCGACCAGGGGGCGATCGCCGGCGTGCTCGGGTTGACCCCGGCCGAGGTCCGGCTCCAGACCGAGCTCGCCGGCGGCAGCTTCGGCCGGCGCGCGACCCCGAGCGGCGACGTCGCCACCGAGGCGGCGGAGATCGTCAAGGCGAGCGCGACGCGGCGGCCGGTCAAGCTGGTGTGGACGCGCGAGGACGACATCCGCGGCGGCCGCTACCGGCCGCTTTACGTCCATCGCCTGCGCGCCGGCCTCGACGCCGCGGGCAACCTCGTCGCCTGGACCCATCGCATCGTCGGCCAGTCGATCCTCGCCGGCTCGCCGTTCGAGTCGGCGCTGGTCCGCGACGGGATCGACGCCACCTCGGTCGAGGGGGCGCGCGAGCTGCCGTACCACGTCCCCAACCTGCGCGTCGACCTCCACACCACGGCGGTCGGGGTGCCCGTCCTCTGGTGGCGCTCGGTCGGGCACACCCACACCGGCTACGCGGTCGAGACCTTCCTCGACGAGATCGCACGCGCCGCCGGCCGCGATCCGCTGGCGCTGCGCCGCGCGCTGATGACCGGCCACCCGCGGCTGCGCGCCGTGCTCGACCTCGCGGCTGAGAAGGCGGGCTGGGGCACCCCGCTGCCGCCGGGGCGCGCGCGGGGGGTGGCGGCGGTCGAGTCGTTCTCGAGCTACGTCGCCGAGGTGGCGGAGGTCTCGCTCCTCGCCGACGGCACGCCGAAGGTCGAGCGCGTGGTCGCCGCGGTGGACTGCGGCATCGCGATCAACCCCGACAACATCCGCGCCCAGATCGAGAGCGGGATCGGCTACGGCCTCGCGGCGGCGCTCCACAACGAGATCGTGCTCGACGAGGGGCGGGTGCGGCAGTCGAACTTCCACGACTACCGCCCGCTGCGCATCCACGAGATGCCCGCGGTCGAGGTCCACATCATCCCCTCGAGCGAGCCGCCGACCGGCGTCGGTGAGCCCGGCGTGCCGCCGATCGCCCCCGCGGTCGCCAACGCGGTCTACGCCCTGACGGGAAAGCCCGTGCACCGCCTCCCCTTCCGGCGCCGCGACGGGCGCGGGAGCTGACGATGACGACCCGGACGCCTCGAAGCGGAAGCCTCCTCGCCGCGGCGGTCCTCCTCGCGGTCCCGGCCGCGATGGTCGTCCGGGCCGGCGCGTCCGACGCAGTCGATGCGGCCACGATCCGCGCCCGGGCCACCGCGACCGGCGCGACCGATGCGGCCGCCGTCCCCGCCCGGGCCGCCGCGACCGGCGCGACCGGGGCGGCCGCGGTC
>CAZNIX010000341.1:0-5558 GCA_964573125.1 uncultured Thermoanaerobaculia bacterium | reverse complement strand
ACCGGCGAGGGCCTCGCGCCGTGGCTGGAGCTGACGCGCACGCTCGCGATCGGCACCCCGTGGCGGGTCGAAACCGAGCTGCGCCGGCTCGGACCGCCCGGCGCGCCGGTCGCGGTGCGGGTGCCGCTCCTCCCCGGCGAGACGGTCGTCACCCCCGGCGTCGAGACCGCCGGCGGCGAGGCCGCGGTCGCCCTCGAGCGCGACGAGACCGCCCGCCGCTGGCGCTCGACCCTCGAGGAGACCGCCGAGCTGGCGCTCGCCGCCCCCGAGGGGCGGCCGTTCCTCGAGACCTGGGTGCTCGACTGCTCGCCGGTCTGGCACTGCGAGGCCGAGGGGGTGCCGCCGACTCGCCGGCTCGCCGACGGGCGGTGGCTGCCGCGCTGGCAGCCGTGGCCGGGCGAGCGGCTGACCTTGCACCTCGCCAAGCCCGAGCCGGCGCCCGGACCGACCGCGACGATCGACGCCGCGCGCCTCGCGGTCACGCCCGGCCGCCGGCTGCTCCAGGCGACCCTGCTCCTGCGCCTGCGCTCGAGCGCGGGCGGCGAGCACGCGGTCACGCTGCCGGCGGAGGCGGCGCTCGAGCGCTTCACCGTCGACGGCCTCGAGCGGCCGGCGCGGATCGAGGACGGCCGGCTCGGCTTCACCGTCGACCCGGGCGACCACCTGATCGAGGCCGCCTGGCGGGAGCCGCACGCGCTGCGTCCGCTCGAGCGCGTGCCGGCGGTGGCGCTCGACACCCCGGCGGTCGACGTCCACGTCGACCTCGGGGTGCCGCCGAACCGGTGGCTCCTGTGGGCCGGCGGGCCGCGCTGGGGGCCGGTGGTCCTGATGTGGCAGTACCTGCTCGTGCTCGCGCTCGCGGCGTGGGCGCTCGGCCGCTTCGCGCCGGCGCCGCTCTCGGCGCTCGACTGGTTCCTGCTCGGCGCCGGAATGACCCAGGTGCCGCTCGCGGCGGCGGTGATCGTCGCGCTCTGGCTGATCCTCATCGCCGCCGCCCCGCGCCTCACGCCCCGCTCGTGGTGGATCTACGACCTGCGCCAGCTCGCGTTCGCCGGGCTGACCGTGATCGCGCTGGCGCTGCTCTACTGGGCGGTCCACGCCGGGCTCCTCGTCCAGCCCGACATGCAGGTGCTCGGCGCCGGCTCCTTCGGCCAGGGGCTGACGTGGTACACCGACCGCGTCGCCGGCGCGCTCCCCCGGCCGTGGGTGCTCTGGCTGCCGCTCTGGGTCTGGCGGGGCCTGATGCTGCTCTGGGCGCTGTGGCTGGCCTGGCGCCTGCTGCGCTGGCTGCCCTGGGCGTGGAAGCGGCTGGTCGAAGGGGGGCTGCTGCGGGCGCCGGAGCGGCGGCGGACGGGCGGGGGCGGCGGCGGTGAAGCGGGCGGCGGGTAGGCTTGGGCCGATGCCAGACTCCGCCCCCGATCCGCCCGCGCCGGCCCACTCCCCCGCCCCGCCCCCCGGGCGCTCCGGCTTCGCCGCCTGGGCCTGGCCGCTCGCGATCGTCCTCGTGGTCGCGATCCTCACCGGCGCCGCGCTCTACGTGTTCGTCTCGCTGCGCGACGCGCCGGGGCGGGCGGTGGACAAGGGGCGCGAGGTGCTGCGCGACCTCGCCGAGGTCGCCGCCGGGTTCCGCCAGGGGACGGTCGAGACGCGGTTCCTCTCCTACGCCACCGGCGTCGCCGGCGGCCAGCGCTTCCAGTTCGCGACCCTCGAGCAGATGGAGATCTTCCGCCGCACCGACCGCAGCTCGGTGATGTGGGGCGCGCTCGAGCTGCCCGAGGTGGTCGTCGAGGTCACGGCGCCGGTGACCTACACCTACACCCTCGACCTCGACGCGCCGTGGCGGATGACCCTCGAGGACGAGACGATCCGGGTGATCGCGCCGCCGATCGAGGCGAACCTGCCGGCGGTCGACGTCTCGGAGATCGAGTACACCGTGCGCCAGGGGAGCCTGCTGCGCGACGAGGCGGCGGCGACCGCGAACCTCAAGCGCACGCTCACCGAGCTGACCCGGCTGCGCGCGCGCGAGCACGTGCCGCTGATCCGGGAGCTGGGGCGGCGCGAGACCGAGAAGTTCGTCGCCACCTGGCTCGCCCACGCGTTCGCGGACGGCGGCGACTTCCAGGTCGAGGTGGTGTTCGCCGACGAATTGGGCGAGGCCCAGCCCGGCCCGCTCCGAGCGCCCGGCTAGGGCACCACGTCCGACCAGGCCGAAGTGTTGCCGGATTCAAAGCCGTCGTCGAAGATCACGACCAGCGGCTGGTCGAGCAGGATCGTGTCGCTCGCGGTGCGCACCGTGCCGCCGGCGAACTGCCTGATCTCGGCGATGACGGTCTTGGGCCCGCCGGCGGCGGTGAGCTGCCACGCGCGGTTCGAGGAGAACGGCTCCCAGGGTCCGAAGGAGCCGGGCGAGTTGCGGATCCGCATCTCGGTCGCCCAGCCGGCGCCGTAGAGGTAGAGGTCGACGCTCTGGCTCGCGGTCGAGGGCGCCTCGCGGTCGATCACCAGCGGGTAGACGTCGTTGCGCAGCCCGAAGTCCTGGGTCCAGTAGCGGAAGTAGGGGCCGTTGCCGGTCGAGTCGGCGACGCAGTCGGTGTTGAGGTCGTTGCGCACGTTGGCGAGGTCGCCCGCGTCGAGGTGGTAGCCGACCCCCAGCTCGCGCCAGGTCGTCGACAGGATGTTGTTGCGGTGGCCGGTGCTCGCCATCCACCCGGCCATCACCGCCGCCGGGTCCGTATACCCGGCGGCGATGTTCTCCCCGGCGGAGTTGTAGGCATAGCCGGCGGCGAGGATCCGGTTCCCCGGCAGAGTGCCGGTGTCGAGGTCGCAGTGGCCGAAGAAGTTGCGCGTCCCCATGTTGACGCTGTGCAGCTCGGCGGCGGCGTCGAGCTGGGTCTGCCCCTTGACCGGCGGGCGCTGGCCGTTGGCCCAGCGCTCCTGGTTGACCAGCTCGAGCACCTGCTCCTCGAAGGTCGGGGCGACGCCCGGCGACGGCGGGTCCGAGACCAGCCAGGGAGGCTCGGGCGCGGAGTCGGCGAGCGGCCCGGGCAGCTCGTCCGGCTCCTGCCGCCAGCCGGCGCCGGCTGCGGCCGGGGCGAGAACGAGCCCGAGGGCGAGAACGCCGAGGGCGCGCCGGAAGGCTTCCGCTCGCATCTCCTCTCGGCAGCAGCAAACCCCGTTCCCGGGCGAGGACCACGGCAAGTGGTTGATTCTAAGTTGGTTATTCGGACCGCCCGGCCGGTGCCGACACCGCGTGTCAGCCGCGGATCGCCGGGAGTGTCACGGATTGTCAGTCTGCGTGGACCCGGCCGGGGAGCGGGTAGGCTCTTCTCGATGGGCGAGGACACGGGCCGGCGGGACCGGCACGAGGATGCGGCCGCCGCCGGGGAGGAGGTCGGGGTCGGCCCCCATCCGTTGCCGTGGCCGGACGACCCGCGGCTCGATCCGGCGCTGCTCGCCGGCGGCGACCGCCGCAACGTCGTCGACCGCTACCGCTACTGGCGGGTCGAGGCGATCGTCGCCGACCTCGACCGCCGCCGCCATCCGTTCCACGTCGCGATCGAGAACTGGGAGCACGACTACAACATCGGCACCGTCGTGCGCAACGCCAACGCCTTCCTCGCGCGGGCGGTACACATCGTCGGCCGGCGGCGCTGGAACCGGCGCGGCGCGATGATGACCGAGGTCTACCAGCACGTCCGCCACCACCCGACCCTCGACGCTTTCGCCGCCTGGGCCGAGAGCGAGGGGCTGCCGGTCGTCGGCATCGACAACCTCCCGGGCTCCGTGCCGATCCACCGCGCCGACATCCCGCGCGCCTGCGTCCTGCTCTTCGGCCGCGAGGGGCCGGGCCTCTCCGCGGGCGCGCGGGCGCTCTGTGAGCGCACGGGCCGGGCGGTGCTCTCGATCCCCCAGTCCGGCTCCACCCGCTCGATCAACGCCGGCTCGGCCTCGGCGGTGGCGATGTTCGAGTGGGTACGGCGGTGGGCGCCGCCTTCTTCAGGGGGGCTGTTGCCGCCCCCCTCCCCGCGGCAGTGACGGTCTTGGTTCGAGGAGGCGCGGGGACCCCTCCCCCGAGTCGGCGGTTTCGCTGCCGCGCGCCTGTCGGCGCGTGTCCGGCTGGCACCGGGCTCGGCTATTGAGCGGCGGCCTGGCGGGCGCCGGCTTGGCTCTCGCTCTCCGGCCGGCCGACCTCCTCGCGCTGCCAGCGGTACTCCATGTAGCGGGCGACGCCCTCGGCGGTGCGCGGGCCGATCAGCTTCGCGACCGCGTGGAGCGCGGCATCGATGCCGGCCGAGACGCCAGCGGCGGTGATCACCTTGCCGTTGTCGACCCAGCGGCGGTCGCGCAGCACGGTGGTCTCGGGCGCCATGCGCTCGAGGGCGTCGAGCGAGCCGTGGTGGGTGGTCGCCCCGAGGCCGTCGAGCAGGCCCGCCCGGGCGAGGACGAGGGCGCCGTTGCACACCGAAAGGACCAGCTCGGCGTCCCGGGCGGCGGCGGCGATCCAGGCGAGTGCCGCCTCGTCGTTGAGCAGCTCGGTGGTGTGGCCGCCGGGCACTACCAGCACGTCGGGTCGCGGCGCGCCGGCGAACGTGTGCTCGGGAGTGACCCGGACGAAGCCCTGGCTCACGATCGGCTCGGCGCGGGCGGCGACGGTGTAGACCTCGAACCCGTCGCCGCCGGCCGCGAACACCTCGCCCGGGCCGGCGAAATCGAGCAGCTCGACGCCGTCGAAGACCAGGATCGCGACCCTGCGCACCGGCCGCTTCAGGCTCGCCGCGCGCTCCGAGTCGGGGGCGACGTTGGTCGCGACGTAGTACGCCGGGTCCTGGCGGAACTTCTCGATGCAGGACTCGGAGGCGAAGATGTAGATCCGGCCGTCGTGGACGGTGAAGATCGCGGGATCGGCCTCGGCCGAGGGATAGACCGGGCACTGGCCGTCGCCCTGGATAACGTAGCGCTCGGGGTCGGCGGCGAAGCGGTCGCGGGTCTCGGCGCTCGCGAACCGGTAGCGCCAGCCCTCGCGCTCGAGCACGAAGCGCGGGTCGCCCGGCAGCTCCTCGCCGGTGACCAAGCGCACCGGATCGAGGCCGCGGAGCACTGGCTCGCCTCCGTCGTCGGCGGGCCCGGGCGGCGGGACACCAGGCGAGCGCGGCGAGGGCGATCAGGGCGGCGGCGGGGCGCAAGCGGCGCGGGCGGCCGTCGGGGTCTTGCGGTTCGATCGCGCGGGGTTCGACGGCGTGCGGCTTTACGGCGTGCGGCTTCATGGCGTGCGGCTTCATGGCGTCACTCCTTCGGGGAGATGTCGGTTTCGCTCGGAGGTTCACTCACAGCGCAGGGCGCGCGCCGGGTCGATCGCGGTCGCGCGCCGGGCGGGCGCGAGGCAGGCGGCGGCCGCGACCAGGAGCAGCGCGGCGGTCACCGCCCCCAGGGTCAACGGATCGGTCGGCTCGACGCGGAAGAGCAGGTCCTCGAGCAGCCGGGTGGCGCCGAGCGCGGCGGCGAGGCCGAGCGCGGCGCCGGCGGCGGCGAGCGCGAGACCCTGGCCGACGACCATCGCG
>CAZNIX010000340.1:0-5587 GCA_964573125.1 uncultured Thermoanaerobaculia bacterium | reverse complement strand
GGCCGGCGCTGGCGGGCGGCGCCGCTCGGGCTGGCGGCGGGCGCGGCGGGCCTCGGCCTGATCGCGCTGCTCGGCGCCCGGCAGGGCTTCGGCCGGCTCGCCGCCACCTCGCCGTTCGAGCTGCTCGAGGGCTCGCGCGCCCAGGCCTACCGCGCCTGCTGGGAGCTCTGGCGGCGGTTCCCCTGGTTCGGCACCGGCGCCGGCAGCTTCCGCGACGCCTTCCCGCTGGTCCAGCCCGAGGGCCTGACCGGCACCTGGCTCCACGCCCACAGCGACGCCCTCGAGCTGGCGGTCACGACCGGCCTGGCCGGCGTCGCGATCGTGAGCGTCGGGCTGGCCTTCCTCGCGGTGCGTCTGGGCCGGGTGCTCTCGACCGCGGACAGCTCGAGCCGCCGGGCGGCGGCGCTCGCCGCGCTCGGCGCGCTCGCCGCGGTCGGCCTCCAGGAGCTGTTCGATTTCGGGCTCACCGTGCCGGCGAACGGCTTCACGCTCGCGGTGCTCTGCGGCGCGGCGGCGGCGGGGGCGGATCATCGAGCCACGCGGTGACGCCCGCGGAGCGGCCGCCGTCTCTCCACGGAGAAACGGCAACGTGGATTCTATGAAAGCCACGTTGGCGTTTTCTCGGGTCTTATGACGACCAAGGCGTCGTTTCGGCCTCCGACGCCACGGCTCGGTCACGCCTCGAACATCGCGCTGATCTCGCGGAAGCTCACGGCCTCTTCGGCGAACGTGAACGTCCCGTGCGCGCGCATCTCCCGGGCGGCGCGGAGGAAGGCGCCGAGCGCGGCGCGGGTGAGCGCGCTGCCGACGCTGACCCGCTTGACCCCGAGTTCCGATAGCTCGGCGAGGCTCAGTCGGACGCCCTGGAGCCCCATCACGACGTTGACCGGGCGGTCGACCGCGCGGACGACGGTGGCGATGTCGTCCCGGCTCGTCAGCCCGGGCGCGAAGAGCACGTCCGCGCCTGCCTCCTGGTAGGCCTGGAGGCGGCGGATGGTGTCGCCGAGGTCGGGCCGGCCGACGAGGTAGTTCTCGCACCGGGCGGTGAGCGTGAAGGGGAAGGCGAGCGCGCGCGCCGCCTCGACCGCGGCGCGCACCCGCTCGACCGCGAGTTCATGCTCGTAGATCGGCTCGCCCGGCCGGTTGACCGAGTCCTCGATCGAGCCGCCGACCAGCCCCCGCGCGGCGCCGAGTCGGATGGTCTCGGCGACCGTCTCGGGATCGTCGCCGAACCCGTTCTCGAGATCGGCGCTCACCGGCAGGTCGGTGGCGGACGCGATCGCCTCGACGTGCGCCATCATCCGGTCGCTGCCGACCGCGTTGTCGCGCAATCCGATCGAGAACGCGTACCCGGCGCTCGTCGTCGCCAGCGCCTCGAAACCGAGCTGCGCGAGCAGCCGCGCGGTGCCGACGTCCCACGGATTGGGGATGATGAACGCGCGGTCCCGCTCGTGGAGCGCGCGAAAGGAGGTACCTTTCTCCGTCTGGGTTCGCATGCGCTGACTCCTGCCCGTGGCGACGGTCCGATGTTCAGGGGACGACCTCGCTGCGGCCCCAGAGCCCCCCCGTGCTCTCCAGCCAGTCGGCGATGCGCCCCACCGCGCCCTCGACTCCGGCCTCGCTCACGTCCAGCTCGAGGCGCGGCAGGCGCGACTCGGCGGCGAGGCTCCGGAACAGCTCCTGCTCGCGGAGGAACACGTCGAGGTCGTCGTACTGCGCGGGATTGCCGGAGACCTTCAGCCGCTCCGCCCGTGCCGCCGCGAAGGTCTCGGGCCGGCGGACGCAGAGCACGAGATGGAAGCCGAGCGGCAGCAGCCGGTCCTCCAGCCAGCCGAACTCGGGGTCGGGGCGCCCGTGGGAGCGCTGCCAGACGCGGGTCGAGAGGTGGAAGCGGTCGACGATCCACGAGTACCAGGGGAGCAGCTCGAAGAGCCGCGCCCAGGCGGCGAACGTCGCCATCGCCCGCGCGGTCTCTTCCGGCGCGTAGTTGATCGCGCCGCGCCCCCAGGGAAACGGCGTGAACCCGCACCACTCGGCGGAGACGAGCGGCGAGTGGTAGCGGTAGCGCCGCGGCCCGACGAGCCGGGGGTGCTCGTTGAGCGCGAAGGCGATGTCCGTCTTCAGCGTCAGCCGCGTACCCTCGAGGATCACCTTCGGACAGAGCTTGAGGCCCGCGGTACTCATCCGACTGGCTGGCTACCCCCCCGGTCACTGATCGGTCCGGCCGCCGCTCATCATTTCACGCCGCCCGCCCTCAGCTCGCGATGGCCTCGGCGGGCGGTGGCGGCTGGCCAGCCGGGCGAGACCGAGGCGCGATCCCCCTCGCCGCCCCCGGGGGTTGGCGATCTGAGGCGGCAAGATAGTTGACAAAGTCAAACGTGTCATGAACTATGTCAACCTTGTCGGCGAAACTGCCCCTCCCGCCATGACCTGGAGACCCGATCGTGACCACCACCGACCTCCTCCCGCAGATCGAGGCCGTCCGCCGCTTCAACCGCTTCTACACCCGGCAGATCGGGGTGCTCCAGGAGGGGCTCCTGCGCAGCCCCTTCTCGCTCAGCGAGGCCCGCGTGCTCTACGAGCTGGCCCACCACGAGCAGACCACCGCGACCCACCTCGGCCAGGAGCTGGGTCTCGACGCCGGCTACCTGAGCCGGATCCTGCGCTCGTTCCACGAGCGCGGCCTGGTCGAGAAGCAGCCGTCGGAGGGCGACCGCCGCCAGCACCTGCTGGCGCTGACCGAGCAAGGGCAGGCGGCGTTCGCCGGGCTGGACGCCGCCTCGCGCGGCGAGACCGGGGCGATGCTGCGCGGGCTCTCGGACGCCGACCAATCCCGCCTCGTCCACGCGATGCAGGCCATCGAGGGGCTGCTCGGCGCCGAGCCCGAGCACCGGGTCCCCTACCTCCTCCGCCCCCACCAGAGCGGCGACGTGGGGTGGGTGGTCCAGCGCCACGGCGTGCTCTACCGCCAGGAGTACGGCTGGGACGAGACCTTCGAGGCGCTGGTCGCCGAGATCGTCGCCGACTTCATCCGCGCCTTCGACCCCAAGCGGGAGCGCTGCTGGATCGCCGAGCGCGAGGGCGAGAACGTCGGCTCGGTGTTCCTGGTCCGGCATCCCGAGCGTGAGGGCGTGGCCAAGCTGCGCTTGCTGCTGGTCGAACCGAAGGCGCGCGGCCTGGGGATCGGCCGGCGGCTGGTCGCGGAGTGCACGCGCTTCGCCCGCGAGGCGGGCTATCACACGATCACGTTGTGGACGAACAGCGTGCTCCACGCCGCGCGCAGGATCTACGAGCGGGAGGGCTACCGGCTGCTCCGCGAGGAGCCGCACCACAGCTTCGGCCACGACCTGGTCGGGCAGACCTGGGAGCTGGCGCTGTGAGCGCGGCGCCTGGGAGGCGCCGCGGAGTCTGACCCCTTCGAGTCCGTGGAGATCGCCGTCGGTACGCCCTTGCCGCCGTCCTTGTAGGCGGCCCGCCCGGCGGCAGCCGCTATGATGACCACCGGCGGCCCCACGAGGCCGCTCTCGAAATACAAGGAGGAGATCCCCATGCGCCCGCTCCGGCCGTACGCCTTCGCGCCCTCCGTGGTCGCCGCGCTCGCCGCCGTCGCTCCGTGCCCGCCCGCCGCCCTCGCCCACGAGCCGAGCCCGCCCGCCGCCGAGGCCGCGGCGCCGGCGGCGACGTTCCTCGGCGACTACCTCAACGAGGTCGACCGCGTGCGCGAGCAGATCCTCGCGCTCGCCGCGGCGATTCCCCAGGAGAAATACGCCTGGCGCCCCGCCGAGGGAGTGCGTTCGGTGAGCGAGGTCTATCTCCACATCGCGTTCGCCAACTACATGCTGCCGGCCGTCGCCGGCCACGCCCCGCCCGTCGACCTCGCCGACCAGCTCGGCATCGACAAGATCCAGGCCTGGGACACCTCGACCACCGACAAGGCGGCGGTCGCGGACAAGCTCACGCGCTCCTTCGACCATCTGCACTCGACGGTCGCGGGCCTCGCGGAGGCCGACCTCGAGGCGAAGGTCGACTTCTTCGGCGGGACGCCGACCAAGCGCCAGCTCCTGCTGCTCGCCCTCGGGCACATGCACGAGCACCTCGGCCAGTCGATCGCCTACGCGCGGATGAACGGCATCGCGCCGCCGTGGTCGGCGGCGCAGCAGGAGGCGATGCAGGAGGCGCAGAAGGCGGCCGGGGGCGGCGGAGGCGAGTAGGGCCGGCGCCGGCCGCGCGTTCCGTCACGCCTCGATCGTCGCCGGGAGCCCGAAGGCGGCGAACACGTCCGCCGGGAATGCGATGGTGTTGGCAACAGCCGGTGCTCAACATACTTGTTGACCAACAGGGTTGTTGACCATGACCATCGCGGGCGCAACGCGGGCCAACGTCGACCGAGGAGCCGGGGTGCTAGAGCGGCTGCGCGAGCGGCAGGAGTGGAAGTTCTTCGCCGCCCTTCCCCGCGCGGACCGCCCGCTCGCCTGGGGCTGGTGGGCGGTGTTGATCCTGCGCGGGCTGCTGCCGGCGGCGTTCGCGATCGCGATGGGGCTCGTGGTCGCGGCGGTCGAGCGCGGCGGCCCGCTCGGCGCGGCGCTCGCGCTCGCCGGCGCCGTCTTCCTCCTCCTCCAGGTCCTGCCGCCGCTCCACCAGGCGCTGAGCGCGAACCTCGGCAGCCGGGTCGCCGCCTGGCTCTACGACCGGCTGACTGCGGCCAGCGTGCGGCCGCCGGGGATGGGCCATCTCGAGGACCCGCGGCTCGCCGGCGACCTGACCGTGGCGCGCGAGTTCGACCTCGGCATGACCGGCCCGCCGATGCACATCAACATGGACTTCGTCGCCGGCGGGCTGGTCGAGATGATCGCCGGGCTGGCCTCGGCGCTGGTGCTCTTCGCCTACACCTGGTGGGCGCCGTTCGTCCTCGCCGGGGCGTGGCTCGCGACCCACTGGCTGCTGCGCGAGAGCGCCGTCTGGCGGGACCGGAACACGCCCGAGGTGCGCGAGGCGCAGCGCCACGCGGAGTACGCCTACCGCCTCGCGGTCGATCCCCCGGCGGCCAAGGAGCTGCGCCTCTTCGGGCTCGCCGACTGGGTGCTCGAGCGCTTCGTCGGCCGCCGCCGGCGTCTCTTCGAGCTGCAGTACCGGGCGACGCGGCTGCGCGAGCGGCCGCTTCTGGCGAGCGCCCTCCTGGTCGTCGGCGCGAGCGTCGCCGTCTTTTGGTCGCTGGCCGCGGACGCCGCCGCCGGCCGCCTCGACCTCGGCCACGCCGTGGTCTTCGCGCAGGCCGCGGTCGGCGCCAGCCTGATCGCGTTCGGCGGGCTCAACTGGGCGCTCGACGGCGCCGCGGCGCCGGTCGCCGCGGTGCTCCGCCTCGAGCCCGCGATGGCGGCCGCCGGCGCGCTCGCCGCCCCGCCGCAAGGGCCGCGCCCGGCCGAGGGCCTCCCCGCGCGCGAGCTGCGCTTCCGCGGCGTCGGCTTCGCCTATCCGGGCGGCGGCCGGCCGGTGCTCGAGGGGTTCGACCTCACCGTCCCCGCCGGGTCGTCGCTCGCGATCGTCGGCCCGAACGGAGCGGGCAAGACCACGCTCGCCAAGCTCCTCT
>CAZNIX010000339.1:0-5618 GCA_964573125.1 uncultured Thermoanaerobaculia bacterium | reverse complement strand
CGAAGGCGCCGCGGCCGCTGCTCTTGTGCGCCGACGCCGAGGTGCTCGGCGCGCCGTTCTACGTCATGGAGCGCATCGAGGGAGTGATCCTGCGCCCGGGGGCGCTCGCGCCGGCGCCGCCGCCCGCGCGGATGGCCGCGGTCGCCGGCGCCCTGATCGACACCCTGGCCGAGCTCCACGCGGTCGACTGGCGCGCCGCCGGGCTCGGCGACCTCGGCCGCCCGGAGGGCTACGTCGAGCGCCAGCTCGAGGGCTGGGCCGCCCGCTGGCGCCGCGCCGCCGCCGGCCTCGGCGAGGAGGGCGAGCTGCCGGAGATGGAGCGCGTCGCCGCCTGGCTCGCGGAGCACCGCCCGCCGGAGTCGGGCGCGGCGCTGATCCACAACGACTTCAAGCACGACAACCTGGTGCTCGCGCCCGGCGACTGGTCGAAAGTGCTGGCGGTGCTCGACTGGGAGATGGCGACCGTCGGCGATCCGCTGATGGACCTCGGCACCACCCTCGGCTACTGGGTCGAGGCCGGCGACCCGCCGGAGCTCCGCGCGCTCGACCTCTCGCCGAGCGCCCTCCCCGGGAGCCCCGGCCGCGCCGAGGTGGTCGAGCGCTACGCCCGCGCCACCGGCCGCGACCCCGGCGGCGTGGTCTTCTACTACGCCTACGGCCTGTTCAAGATCGCGGTCATCGCGCAGCAGATCTACGCCCGCTTCCGGGCCGGGCACACCCGCGACCCGCGCTTCGCGAGCCTCCACCTCGGCGTCGCCGTTTGCGCTCGCACCGCCGCCCAGGCGATCGCGCGCGGGCGGATCGACGGGCTGTTCGATGTCTGACCTCGACGACTTCTTCGCCGCCCTCGTCGAGTGTACCGCCCGCGCCGCGCTCGCCCATGCGCCGAGAACGCCCGCCGTCCGTGCGCTCGCCGCGGGCCGCGAGTCCTGAGGTTGCCGATGTTGCCGCAGGCGTTCATCGCCGAGCTGGCGGCGCGTGAGGCGATCTGCGCCGGCACCCCGGGCCACTACCGACGCTGCGGCACTTACAGGGACCCTTGGGCGCCGGTCTGGCCTGCCACGGCATCATGTTTGCGACCACGGCTCGTCCACGCCATCCGCGTCTTGATCGTCCCGCCTTGTTCTCTTCGGACCCGTCCACTCCGGTCTATCTTTGAAGGCGAATGGCAGCGTGTTATACTCTTGCCATTGTCTCCATAGTATTATGTCTATAGAACCATGTCTGATCTAGTGCTCGGCATCGTTGCCTCCATCATTGCGGCTCTCCTCATAGCCGCAGTGGTTCGCTACTGGAGCTATCTGAAGCCGCGTCTCTTACCTCGGCTCATGGGTCCGAGACTCGCTCGGACGATTCGGATCTGGCCCCGTTGGGATCTCCCCGGAATCTACTCGAAGATGCTCGGGGCGAGGAAAAGAGTTCTAATCCTGCAGACATGGTTCCCCAACTGGGATCAGGAGTATTCGACCTGGGTCGAGCTGATGAAGAACATCAAAGCGCTCCAGAAGGTCGGGCAAGTTGCACGGTTCGAGTTCAAGGTTCTTCTGATGGACCCTTCGTTGCATGACTCACGCCTTCGCGCCCGCGGTGACCTCAGGGACCTCATTGTAGGTCGTACAAGCATGTACCTCGAGCCGGAGATCCCGAAGCTCAGAGAATTCGTGAGATCACACAGCGATGAACAAACGGAGGTAGGCATAGCCCTCTATAACAGCATTCCCTTTGGCCCTATCTATTGCGTTGATGATTACATCTATTGGGGCCTCTTCGTGTCCTACAAGGAATCGATGAATTCCCTCTGCTTCCGAGCGCGTGCAGATTCGGAAATCGGGAAGGCGATCCTAGACTCCTTTTTGAACTCGTGGATTGTGAGGTCGAGTGAGATTCGCGCCCTTCGAGGCCCCGTCGAGAAGAGCGACTACGAGAAAAGAGTGAGCAAAGAATTTAACGAACTCCGCGAGAAACTGTCGCGCTTTAGCCTCCTCGGTATGATCACTGTTCGCGATCAGAGAGTGATCGCTTCCAGAGAGCTTCTTGCCTGTCTTTCGACCTGCCTAAACAGCAACGTTCAAACATTGGTTGTGATGCGGCATGCCGCGACACCACTCAACGAACGTAGAATCTTCTCTGGTCTCTTGTCGGTTAGACTTAGTGATGCCGGGAGGAGGCAGGTTCTGCAACTCGCAGAGAATGTGCCTGATCTCTCGACCCTGAACTGGGGCCAGGTCTTTTGTTCAACAGTGGTTAGGACTCGGGAGACTCTGCAGATCTTGGTTCCGCGTTGCCACATAGTCCCAGCCCGCGAGCTGGATGAACGGAACATAGGGATACTCGAAGGACGAGACAAAGATGTAGTTAAGTATTCCACCGGCAATCTCCGCAACTGCTGGAAGTTCTTCTGGGAACCCGAGCTCGGCGAGAGCTATGCTGAGCTTTTCCAGAGACTGAACGAAACAAGGTTCCTAGAGCAACTCATCGTTGCAGGGGCGCGGAGTGCGCAGAATACGTTGATTTGCACGCATGAGGGCCCCATGAAGATCATAAGGATGATTCTGGAGGCTGGTTGCGACCTCAAACCCGGAGAGCTGGATGTCATAGAGAAGGTGGAGGTGGAGAATTGCGACGTCTGCGTCTACGTCGATGTTAGCAATATGGGAGTGGTTGAATGGCCTGGTCATGGACAGGAGTTTCATTTCTCACAGCAGGTGGAGGCGTGTGCAAGGGAAGCGGAAAAGGTCTCGGTGTCAATGCTGCTCAAAGAGACGGGTGGCTGAAGTGAGCGCACTGGCGCGCGGCAGGCCCCAGATGTCCAGGCTCTGAGGAGTAGATAGATAAATGAGGATGCATTGGAGCGGCTGGTCGAGACGAATCTGGGATTTTCGCGCCGCCCTGGTAGATAGACTGTCGTTGTCGCGTGACGAACGTGGCGCAGACGCCGCGGGAGGACCAGCCAGGCAGCGAGCGGATCGAGCGAAGAGTCGGACTTCGAGCGACTCGCGGGCTACCTGTGCGAGCACCTGCCGGGCGCGGCGAGGGCGGCCTCACCATCGAGCCGTTCCCAAGCGGCTGATCCCAACCTCACCTACTTGCTCCGGGTCGGCAGGCGCCGGCCGGGACTGCGCCCTCCGGCCGTCGGCTGAACCGTGGCCAGCGGCCGCAAGGTGGCGCGCGAGCGCCGCATCCTCGCCGCGTTCGCGCCGGTCTGCAGCGAGAACGCTGCGGCCGCTGCTGCTTTGCGCCGACCCGCAGGTACTGGGTCGAGTCCGGAGACCCCCCTGAGCTGCTCGCGCCCTTTCTCTCACCGAGCGCGTTGCCGGCCAGCTCCGACCGTGCCGGAGTGGTCGAGCGCCACGCCCGCGCCAGCGGCCCCGACGCCGGTGACGCGGTCTTGTACTACGCCTACGGCCTGTTCAAGATCGCGGTCATCGCGCAGCCGATCCACGCACGCTCCCGCCAGGGCCTCAATTGCGGCCCGCGCTTCGCGACCCTCGACCACGGCGTCGCCGCCTGCGCCCGCTCCATCGACCGGCTATTCGATGTCTGAAGCCGCCGCGTCGGCGACCCGCGAGGGGTGCAGCGACTCGCCGCTTCCCCAGGCCGTGCGGGCGCCTCGTCGGGGCCCGTGATGTCGATCGCTCGCGCCGCCCTCGACGACTTCTTCGCCGCCCTGCGCGGCCGGGTCGAGGGGGAGGTGCGCACCGACGCGATGACCCGCGTCCTCTACGCCACCGACGCCAGCATCTACCAGGTCGAGCCGCTCGGGGTGCTGATCCCGCGCTCGGCCGGCGACCTCGCGGCGGCGGTGGCGACCGCGGCCGAGCGCGACGTGCCGGTGCTCGCCCGCGGTGGCGGCTCGAGCCTCGCCGGCCAGGCGGTCAACCGGGCGCTGGTGATCGACTGCAGCCGCTGGCTCGACCGCGTGCTCGAGATCGACGCTGAGGCGAGGCGCGTGCGGGTCGAGCCCGGGGTGGTGCTCGACGCGCTCAACCGCACGCTCGCGCCGCACCGGCTGCGCTTCGGCCCCGACCCGGCGTCGAGCGACCGCGCCGCGGCCGGTGGCGTGGTCTCCAACAACTCGACCGGCAGCCACTCGATCCGTTACGGCATGACCGCCGATCACGTCATCGAGATGGGGGTCGTGCTCGCCGACGGCACGCGCGCCCGCTTCGGCCCCTGCGCACCCGACGAGGTCGCGCGGCGCACCGGACGCCCCGGGCTCGAGGGGCGGATCTATCGCGAGATCGCGGCGCTCGTCGCCGAGCCGGCGGCGCGCGCGGCGATCCAGGCCGGCACGCCGCGCCACTGGCGGCGCTGCGGCGGCTACAACCTCGACCGCTTCCTCGGCGGCGAGGGGGTCGCGTTCCACCCCGGCACCGGCCCGCCGCCCGGACTGCCCTTCAACCTCGCGGACCTCGTGTGCGGCGCCGAGGGCGGGCTCGCGGTGATCACCGACGTCACGCTCGGCCTGGTGCCGGTGCCGGAGGCGACCGCGCTCGCGCTCGCCCACTTCTCGAGCCTGGACGCCGCGCTGGGCGCGGTGCCGGCGATCCTCGAGACCGATCCGTCGGCGGTCGAGCTGCTCGACTGCCGCGGCGTGCCGCGCTATGCGCGCCTGCTCGCGCGCTTCCTCGACGGCGACCCCGACTGCGTGCTGATCACCGAGTACAGCGGCGACTCCGCGGCCGAGGCGGCGGCCGGTGTCGAGCGGCTGCGCCGGGCCGGCGCGGGCGCCGACGCGGTGGTCGCGGTGACCGAGCCGGAGCGCCAGCGCGAGGTCTGGACCGTGCGCAAGGTCGGCCTCGGCCTGCTGATGAGCAAGAAGGGCGACTACAAGCCGATCCCGTTCATCGAGGACGCCGCGGTGCCGGTCGAGCGACTCGCCGGCTACGTCGCCGCGCTCCGCGAGTTCTGCCGCGGTCTGGGCACCGAGGTCGCCTGCTACGGCCACGCCAGCGCCGGCTGCGTCCACCTGCGGCCGCTGATCGACGCCAAGAGCGCGGCCGAGGTCGCGAAGCTCCCGGAGATCGTCGCCTTCGCGGTCGAGCTGCTCCACGGCGCGGGGGGCGCACTCTCGAGCGAGCACGGCGACGGCCGCGCCCGGAGCTGGATCAACGAGCGCTTCTTCGGGCCCGACCTCTACGCGCTCTACCGGCGGGTCAAGCGCGCGTTCGATCCCGGCAACCTCCTCAACCCGGGGACCGTGGTCGAGGGTCCGGCGATGACCGCCGACCTCCGCTTCGGCCCCGGCTACCGCTCGCTGCCGGTCGTCACCGCGCTCGACTTCTCGCGCGACCTCGGTTTCGACCGCGCGGTCGAGCTGTGCAACGGCGCCGGCGTCTGCCGCAAGCTCGACGCCGGCGCGATGTGCCCGAGCTTCATGGTCACGCGCGAGGAGGCCGACTCGACCCGCGGCCGGGCCAACGCGCTGCGCGCGGTGCTCTCCGGGCGGCTGCCGCCGGAGGAGCTGACCGGGCGGGCGATGGCCGAGGTGATGGACCTCTGCATCCAGTGCAAGGGGTGCAAGGCGGAGTGCCCGTCGGCGGTCGACATGGCGAAGATCAAGGTCGAGTGGTTGGCGCAGCGGCACGCGGTGCACGGCGTGCCGCTCCGCGACCGTG
>CAZNIX010000338.1:0-5629 GCA_964573125.1 uncultured Thermoanaerobaculia bacterium | reverse complement strand
GGCGCATGTGCCCTCTCTGTTCGCGGCCACCGAGCGCGGCCTCTGGGAGCGCAGCGGCGCGGAGTGGCGCCAGGTCGCCGAGCTGGGCGAGCGCCGCGTCGAGCAGGTGGTCGCCGCCGGCTCGCGGGTGGTCGCGCGCGCGGGCGACGGCCTGTGGGAGAGCCCGGGCGCCGGCGCCCGCTTCCACCCGCTCCCCTTCCACCACGGCCCGCCGCGCGCGCTCGCACTCGCAGGCGGCGAGGCGCTGTGGGTGAGCGGCGGCGCCGGCCTCTACCGGCTCGCCGGCGGCGAGAACCACACCGCCGAGACCCCGCTCGCCGGCGGCCGGGTCGAGGCCGCGGGCGACCGTCTCTTCGTGTGGGGCGAGGGCGGCGCGTTCGCGCGCGCCGCCGACGGCGGACCCTGGACCGAGCTGGCCGCCGAAGCGACCGCCGTCCTCCCGACCGGCGATCCCCGCTGGCCGGCCGTCGTCGTCACCCCCGAGGGCGCGTTCCTCGCCGGGCCCGCCGCGCCCGCCGGCAGTGCCACGCCCGAGGCCCCGGGCGAGGCGCCCGCCGTCACCCTCCACCCGCTCGACCTCCCCGCGCCCCCGGCGAGCGCGAGCGCCGCCCTGATCGCCGGCGACCGGCTCTACGTCGGCACCTCGGGCTGGGGGCTGTGGGTGGTTGCGCTCGGCGCCCCCGCAAGCTTCGACGGCGCGGCCGCTCCGCCGGTCAGCGCGTCCAACTGAACCCGGGCCCGGCCGGCGTCCTCGGCCCGCGCCGCACCCGTCCCGCCCCACCCGCCAGGGCGGGTGCTCCGTCCCGCCCCGCCGCGCGTTGCGGCGCTGCGCCGGCGCTGCCACGATCGGCATGCCCGCCCTGCGGGTCCCTACCAGTCTGGAGGCCGACCATGCGACGGAGACGAGAGCGCCCACCGAAGAAGCTCGAAGGCATGCGGCCGGAGTCGCTGATGATGACTCACGGCTACCACCCCGAATGGTCCGAGGGGGCGATCAAGCCGCCGGTGTTCCAGACCTCGACCTTCGTCTTTCCGTCGGCCGAGCAAGGCAAGGAGTTCTTCGCCCAGGCCTACGGCCTGGCGCCAGGCGACCCCGCCCACCCGCCGGGGCTGATCTACAGCCGGCTCAACAACCCGGATCTCGAGATCCTCGAGGAGCGGCTCAACCTCTGGGACCGCGCCGAGGCGAGCGCGGTCTTCTCCTGCGGCATGGCGGCGATCGCGACCAGCCTGCTCGCGCTCGCGCGCCCCGGGGACGGCATCGCGTTCGCGCGGCCGGTCTACGGCGGCACCGACGAGCTGCTGCGCGTGATCCTGCCCGAGCACGGGATCGCGACCGCGAGCTTCCCCGCGGGCAGCGACGCCGCCGGGATCGCCGCCGCGTGCGACGGGCTGGCGCGCCGGGGCGCAACTTGCCGCATGGTCTACCTCGAGACCCCGGCCAACCCGACGATGATCTTGACCGACATCGCCGAGGCCGCGGCGGTGGCGCACGAGCGGGGCGCGCTGTGCGCGGTCGACAACACCTTCCTCGGCCCGCTCTACCAGACGCCGCTCGCCCACGGCGCCGACCTCGTCCTCTACTCGGCGACCAAGTACCTCGGCGGCCACAGCGACCTGCTCGCCGGCGTCGCGCTCGGCCGCCGCGAGCTGATCGACCGCATCCGCTTCTACCGCACGATCCTCGGCACCATGCTCGACCCGCACACCGCGTGGCTGCTGATGCGCTCGCTCGAGACCGCGAAGCTCCGGATGACCTGCGCGCGCAAGAACGCGCAGCGGATCGCGCCCTGGCTGGCCGGTCATCCGCGGGTCGCGCGGGTGTTCTTCCCGGGCGGCTCGGACGACCTCCGGCAGCAGGCGATCTACCGCCGCCAGTGCACCGGTCCGGGGGCGATGATCGCGTTCGAGCTGGCCGGCGCCGGCGAGGCCGAGGCGTTCCGCTTCCTCAACGCGGTGCGCCTGATCGAGCTCGCGGTCTCGCTCGGCGGCAACGAGTCGCTGATCGAGCATCCGGCGACCATGACCCACGCCGACGTGCCGGCGGAGGAGCAGGCGGCGATCGGCATCACCCCGGCGCTCCTCCGGCTGTCGGTCGGCATCGAGCATCCCGACGACCTGATCCGGGATCTCGAGCGGGCGTTCGCGGCGCTCGATCTGCCGGCCGAGGCGGCGGCGGAGCCCACGGTGGAGTGGGCGGCGGCGCCCACCTAGTCCCGCCGCGACCGGCGGCGGAAATACGCGCGCCCTAAAGGCGCGTGTGCGGGGCCGAAGGCCCCGAACTCGGGGGAGGGGCCCCGCGCCCCCTTCAATCAAGACCGTCACTCCCGCGGGGAGGGGGGCTTGAAAAGCCCCCCTGAAAAAACGCTAGCTCGGCGGGCTCGGTTCGGGCTCGGCCGTGGAGGAGTCCGCCGCTTCGGGCTCGACCGCCGCCACGCCGTCCTCGAGCCCGCCGAGCAGCCACTCCCCGATCCGCCGCTCGTCCTCCGCCGCGAGCTCCATCTGCGCCCGCCGGCACAGCTCGAGGGTGTTGGCGACGATCGTGCGGCCGAGCGCCGCCGCCGACTCCTCGCCCTGGACGAAGCGGTAGCCGGAGAACGAGAGCCCCTTGAGCAGAAACGAGAGGTGCGAGCGCGCGACCGAGATCCCCTTGCCGTTGCACCGGTCGCGCACCGCCTTCGAGGTGCGGGTGAGCTGGAAGCCGTGCTCGTTGATCTCCCGCGCCAGCTCGGTGAACACCACCGCGTACTGCTCGGGCGCGAGGTAGGGGGTGTCGGTGACGTCGGCGACGCTGCGCGCCAGCTCGGCCAGCTCGGGGTGGCGCTCGGCGAACGGGTCCTCGCGGTCGCCGGGGTCGAAATCGCCGTGGACCGCCGGGTCGTAGAGATAGCCCGGGATGCGCGGCGCGATCTCGACGCCGTCGAGCCCGAGCCGCTCGAGGAAGACCTTGAACGAGCCGCTGCGCTGCCAGTCCAGGCTCTTGACCCCCTCGCCGAAGCGGCGCACGACCTCGTGCGCCATCGCCCCGAGCACCACCGGGTGGGGCGAGGCGCGCACCGTCCGGACGACGAATTCACGGATCTCGTCGAGCCGCGGCTCGGACGGCGGCTCGGCGGCCGCGGCCTCCTCCGCGGCCGGGCGCTCGGCGCGCGGCTCGACCCGCCAGGCGTCGTCGCCGACGATCGCGAGGTCGCCGGCGGCGCCGACCACCGCCTCGGTCATCGCGCGCAGCGAGTAGAAGTCGAGCCAGTTCTCGCCGGCGCTGAACTCCGGGAACTCCTTGTAGATCGAGGGCAGGTCGGCGGCGCCGACCGCGCCCATCATGGCCACCACGTCGCGCACCCGCTGGCCGATCCGGCGCAGCACGTCGGCGCGCTCGGCGACCTGCTCGGCGCTCGCGTGCTCCTCGGCGCGCGGCTCGGGCGGCGCCTGGAGGCCGAGACCCTCCTCGACGAAGGTCTCCTGGTCGATCAGGCGGTCGCAGGCGGCGCGGTAGGCGCCGGCGGCGTAGCCGATCGCGAGCACGAGGGTCCGGCGGTCGTGCTTGCGCAGGCGGAGCAGGAGCGGCGTGAAGTCGGCGTCGCCGGAGAAGACGATGAACTCGTCGAAGCGCGTCGGGTGGTGGAGCGCGTCGGCCAGGTCGAGCACCATGTGGACGTCGGCGCTGGTCTTGCCCTGGCCGGTCAGCGGCGGGGTGTCGATGACCTCGAAGCCCGAGCGGATGAAGAACGCGCGGTAGCGGTTGAACGCCTGCGGGTTGAGGTAGCAGCGGCGGACCAGGATGCGCCGGCGCGGCGGTTCGGCCCCGGCCGCCGCGGCGCCGGCGCCGTCGGCTGCGAGGCGCGCCTCCGGCGCGACGACCCCGAAGCGCGCCTCCGGCGCGACGGCTCCAAGGCGCGCCTCCGGCGCGACGGCTCCAGAGCGCGCCTCCGGCGCGACGGGCGCCGACGCCCCGCGCTCGAGCCATCCGATCCACGACAGCGGATCGCGGGCGAAGCGCTCGGCCGCGCGAGGGTCGGTGCGCTGGAGGCCGATGAAGATGTTGTCGAAATCGACGAACAGTGCGGATCTCATCGCGGGCGGTCGCTCCTCGTCGTCGGTCGCGGCGCGGTCCGGCTAGCCGCCGGCCTCGGCCTCCTCGGCGCCGCCGTTCCCCTCGCCGCCGCGCAGGCCGGCCTTCTTGGCGTAGTAGCGGAACGAGCGGAAGCTCATGCCGAGCAGCTCGGCGGCCTGGGTCTGGACGCCGCCCGCGCGCTCGAGCGCCTGGGTCATCAAATGGGCGCGCAGGTCGTCGAGGTAGCGCTCGAGGTCGAGCCCGTCCGCGGGCAGCTCGGCGACCGCCGGCCCGCTCGCGCCGCCGGCGAGCACGCCGCCCGGCAGGTCGCTCGAGGTCAGGCGGTCGCCGGCGGTGAGCGCGAGCGAGCGCTCGATCACGTTCTCCAGCTCGCGCACGTTGCCCGGCCAGTCGTAAGCCTCGAGCGCGCGCATCGCCTCGACCGACACCTTCTTCGGCTCGATCCCCATCTGCTCGCTGTACTTGCGGATGAAATGGTCGACCAGCAGCGGGATGTCCTCGCGCCGCGCGCGCAGCGGCGGCAGACGGATCGGGATGACGTTGATGCGGTAGAAGAGATCCTCGCGAAACGTCCCCTCCGCGATCCGCTCCTCGAGATCCTGGTTGGTGGCGGCGATGATCCGGACGTCGGTCGGCTCCTCGACGTTGCCGCCGACCTTGCGCACCACCTTCTCCTGCAGCGCGCGCAGCACCTTGACCTGGACCGCGGGCGACATCTCGCCGATCTCGTCGAGGAACAGCGTGCCGCCGTCGGCCTCCTTGAACAGCCCCTTCTTGTCGCGCACGGCGCCGGTGAAGGCGCCGCGCACGTGGCCGAACAGCTCGCTCTCGAGGAGGTTTTCGGGCAGCGCGCCGCAGTTGATCGAGAGGAAGCGCCCGCCCGCGCGCGGGCTCGCGAAGTGGATCGCGCGCGCGATCAGCTCCTTGCCGGTGCCGCTCTCGCCCTGGATCAGGACCGTCGAGCTGGTGCGCGCGACGCGCTCGACGACCGCGAACACCGCCTGCATCGCCGGGCTCTTGCCGATGATGTTGGCGAACGTGTACTTGCCCTCGAGCTCGCGCCGCAGGTAGACGTTCTCGTCGACCAGCTCGGCGGTGGCGAGCGCCTTGTCGACCAGGATCTTCAGCTCCTCGACGTCGAAGGGCTTGGAGACGTAGTCGTAGGCGCCCGCCTTCATCGCCTCGATCGCCGACTTGGTCGAGGTGTAGGCGGTCATCATGATCACCGCGGTGTGGGGATCGGAGCGCTTGATCTCGCGCAGCACGTCGAGGCCGTTGCCGTCGGGCATCAGGATGTCGCACAGGCAGAGGTCGTAGCCGCCGGCGAGCTTCTCGCGCGCGGCCACGACCGAGGGGGCGGTGTCGACCTCGTAGCCCTGCTCGACGAACAGGAGCTTGAGCAGGTCGAGGACGCTCTGCTCGTCGTCGATCACCAGCAGGCGCCGGCTCACCGCGCGGCCTCCCCGCGCGCGGCCTGCTCCGGCGCTTCGAGCGGCCCCGGCTCCGTTGCCGCGCGCGCCTCCGGCGCGACACGGCCGTCGCCGCGCAGGCGCG
>CAZNIX010000337.1:0-5648 GCA_964573125.1 uncultured Thermoanaerobaculia bacterium | reverse complement strand
GGGCGCGGCGCTGGCGGCGGTCGCGGCGGCGGCGAGCGAGGCCGAGCGCCGCGCCACCCGCGCCGAGCGCGACCTGCTGCAGTGGAAGAAGGTGCGCTTCCTCGCCGACCGGGTGGGGGAGGCCTTCCCCGGCCGGATCACCGGCGTGCAGCCGTACGGGCTCTTCGTCCAGCTCGACCGCTACCTGGTCGACGGCCTGGTGCCGGTGCGCACGCTCGGGCGCGACTACTTCCGCTTCGACGCCGAGGGCCACCGGCTGATCGGCGACCACACCGGCCGCGCCTTCCGCCTCGGCGACCCGGTGACCGTCACCCTCGCCGGCGTCTCCGAGCAGCACCGCGGCCTCGACCTCGAGTTGGAACCGAAGGCGCCCCGCGCGGGTCCAAGCCGCTGAACGCCGGTGCTAGACTGTCCGCGATGCTCCGCCGCCCCCACCCCGCCATCCTCGCCCTGGCCGCCGCGCCGCTGCTCGCGGCGGCGCTCGCCTGCGGCCCCTCCGAGGAGCGGGTGCGGGAGGTGCAGACCGAGGTCGAGGAGCTGCTCGCCGCCTACCTGCCGGCGCTCGCCGAGTTCTACCGCACCGGCGACCCGGCGCCCGTCGAGGGGCTGGTGGCACCGCGCGAGCGCGAGCGGGTGGAGGCGCTGATCCGCGAGCGCGGGCAGGAGGGGCTGGTCATCGACGCCACGCTCCAGCGCTTCGAGATCGACCGCTTCGACCTCTACCAGCACTCCAACGCCCTCCTCACCACTCGCGAGGTGTGGGACCTGCGCCTCCGCGCCGCCGGCTCGGACCGCGTGATCCAGGACGAGCCCGGCAAGAGCGACCGCTACCACTACCAGGTCAAGCGCGGCGACGACGGACGCTGGATGGTGCTCTCGCGCGAGGTGGTGGCGCCGCCCGCCGGCGGCTGACCCCCCGCGCGCCACGCCGCCCCGCCATGGCGCTGACTCCGACGGTCGCGATCGTCGGCCGCCCCAACGTCGGCAAGTCGACGCTGTTCAACCGGCTGGTCGGCCGCCGCCAGGCGATCGTCCACGACCGCCCGGGGGTCACCCGCGACCGCATCGCCGCGCTCGCCGAGCTGGCGCCGGGGCGGGCGGTGCAGGTCGTCGACACCGGCGGCCTGGTGTTCGGCGACGATCCGCTCGGGCTCGGCCGCCAGGTCCTGATGGCGGTCGACGAGAGCGACCTCCTGCTGCTCGTGGTCGACGGCCGAGAGGGCCCGGTGCCCGCCGACCAGGAGGTCTGGGAGCGGCTGCGCGCGACCGGCAAGCCGGCGCTCCTGGTGGTCAACAAGGGCGACACCCGGGAGGCGAAGGAGCGCTTCGTCGAGTTCTACCGGCTCGGCGTCGGCGGCCAGCTCCTGGTCTCGGCCGAGCACGGTGGGGGGATCGAGGACCTGCGCCGGGCGATCCTCGAGGCGCTGCCCGAGCTGCCGGCGCCGGAGCGGCCGGACGCGCCGGCGGTGGCGATCGTCGGCCGCCCCAACGTCGGCAAGTCGTCGCTGCTCAACCGCATCGCCGGCACCGAGCGGGCGCTGGTCGCGCCCGAGGCGGGCACCACCCGCGACCCGGTCGACACCCTGGTCGAGCGCGGCGGCCGGCGCTGGCTGCTGATCGACACCGCGGGGATCCGCCGCCGCAGCCAGGCCGCCGACGCGCCCGAGGAGCTGGCGGTGATGATGGCGCGGCGCCAGATCGAGCGCGCCGAGGTGGCGCTCCTGGTCCTCGACGCCGCCGCCGGGGTGACCGCCGGCGACCTCGCGATCGCCGGCGCGGTGGCCGAGCTGGGGCGGGCGGCGGTCGTCGCGGTCAACAAGTGGGACCTGCTCGACGCCGAGGGGCTGGCGCGCCTCGAGGACTCCTACCCGCGGCTCGACGGGCTGCTCGCCGGGCCGCTGCGGGTCAACCTCTCGGCGAAGAGCGGGCGCGGCGTCGACAAGCTGTTCCCGGCGCTCGCGACCGCGCTCGCCGCCCACCACACCCGGCTGCCCACCGCCGAGGTCAACCGCATCTTCGAGCAGGCGCTGGCGCGGCGGCGGCCGCCGGCCGAGCAGGGGCGGCCGTGGAAGCTGTACTATGCGACCCAGGTCGGCGCCGCGCCGCCGACCTTCATGCTGTTCGCCAACCGGACGCTCCGGCGCAGCGACCCCTACCGGCGCTACCTGATCCACCGCCTGCGCGAGCACGTCGCGCTGCCGGGGGTGCCGGTGCGGCTGGTCGTCCGGCGCCGCGAGGGCGATCGCGGGCGGAAGTCCGCACGGGGAGTTTGAGCGCGGGGCCGGGTCCCGGTATACTCCCGGCAAAACACTGTTTTCCCGGACCCCGGCCCGCCTCGGGGTCCATCGGCTCGCATGGGAGGGGCGCCCGCGGGGGTGTCAGACGATCCGGTGACGCGGGGAACGAAGAGCAAGAGCCGCGGCCTGACCAAGGCCGACCTGATCGACGTCGTCTACGAACGCCACGGCGCGCTGACCCGCGACGAGGCGGCGGAGATCGTCGACGTCATCTTCTCGACCGTCAAGAGCAACCTCGGCGGCGGCCGCACCGTGCGGATCAAGAACTTCGGCACCTTCGAGGTCGCCGACCGCAAGGGCCGCGTCGGGGTCAACCCGGCGAGCGGCGAGAAGATGTTCATCCCGGCCCACCGCGGCCTCTCGTTCCGGCCCGCGCGCCGGCTCAAGAAGGTGGTCGGGCCGCGGCGGCCGGAAACGAAGTAGCATGGGCCGGGTCGCGGCGGCCGGCCGGCGGTAACCGGGCGGCGGCGACCGGGTGACCATGGCCGCTCGGGTCAAAAAGCGCCTCTACTACAAGATCGGCGAAGCCTGCAAGATGGTGGGCATCCAGCCCTACGTCCTGCGCTACTGGGAGACCGAGTTCCCCGCCCTCAACCCGGGCAAGAGCAAGTCGGGCCAGCGGGTCTACGGCGAGCGCGAGCTGGAGCTGATCCGGCGCATCCAGCAGCTCCTCTACGAAGAGGGCTACACGATCGCCGGCGCCAAGAAGAAGCTCGAGACCGAGATCGAGGCCGAGGGCGATCCCGAAGACACCGCCGCCGAGGCGGCCGCGGCCGAGGAGACCGCCGAAAGCGACGACGGCGCCGGGCCCACAAACGCCGCCGCCGAGCGCGCCGCCCGCCTCGAGCGCGGCCTGCGCGCGGCCCTCGCCGAGGCGCGCGAGATCCTGTCCCTGCTCGGCTGAAGGCGTCGGGAGAGCCTGTAGTAAACTGCCCCCCGGTCGGGACGTGGCGCAGTCTGGTAGCGTACCTGAATGGGGTTCAGGGGGTCCCGGGTTCGAATCCCGGCGTCCCGACCAGTCTCAAACCCAATAGAAACAAGCCGATAGGGAAAGCGCCCGAGGATCGCCCGACGCAGTCCGGCGGCTACCTGCGCGGCTCGGCAGGCGGGGCGGTTTCCTCGGGCTCGGTCCCGCGGTGGCCCTCGCCGTCCGCGGCGCGGGGCTGGATGGAGCGCAGGAAGGCGAGCAGGTCGTCGATGCGGCCGCGGACTTCGGCTTCCTGGTCGGTGTCGCGGCCGCGCTCCTGGAAGGTCAGGCCCCAGACCGGCATCTCCTGGCGGCCGTGGCCGCGCACGGCTTCGCGGCCGTCGATCGCGCGGCGCACCTCCTCGGCCGGGAACTCGCCGCCCGCGGCGGCCGCCAGGCGGGTCAGGTCGGTCGGCGGCTCGCACAGCACGTCGGCCATCGGACCGTCGCCGGCGCCGGAGTCGCCGTGGCAGTTGGCGCAGTGGATGCGGTAGAGGAGCGCGCCCCGTTCGACCGCGTGCTCGGGGGCCTGGGCGGCGGCGGTGCCCGCGGCCGTCAGCGCCCAGCCGAGCAGGGCGGCGAGAGCGGCGGTAGCGGGCCGCCTTCCGGGGATCGAGACCTCTCGGGTCGTGCTCTCGTTCATGTTCGCCCTCGCCGGGCGGCGCGGCGCCGCCGGAGGCGGGCAGTTTATCCGAGCGGAGGTGGGTCGTTCGGCGGCGGCGCCGGCCCGGCGCGGGCGCCCGCCGTTTCGCCGCCGTCGCCGCCCTCGGCGGCGAAGCGCTGGTTGAAGGGAGCCGGGCCGGCGGCGGGCAGGATCTCGATGAAGGCGTGCTCGGTCGCCGTGTGGCAGCGGTTGCAGCCGTCGATCAGCGCGCCGTAGGCGGCGCCGACGGCGGCCCAGTCCGCGCTCTCGAGGTCCGACTCGAGCGGTGGCAGGAGCGGGCGGAGGATCACCGAGGCCGGGTGACCGATCGGCATGCCGTCGTGCGCGGGGATGCGCTCGACGGTCGCCAGCGTCTCTTCCACTTCTTCGAGGTAGAACTCCGCCAGCTCGCGGTTGCGCCCGGCGATCGCGTAGCCGAGCTTGGCGCTGTGGCGCTGCAGCTCGCCCATGATCGCCGCCAGCTCGACCTCTTCGGCCGCCCCGGCGGCATTCGCCGTGTGGCCGGTCGAGCCGACGCCCGGGCCGCAGGCGAGGGCGAGCGCCGACGGCGCGAGCGCCGCGAGCAGGAGGCGAGCCGGGACGGAGTGGGGGGTGCGCATCGGCGAACGGCGTAAAAGCTATTGAGAATTGATCTCAACAAAGGCAGGATATCCTGGACCGATTCGGTCCGGATTGTCAAGCGCACCGGCCGGCGCGGGACGACGCGCTACGGCGGCGCGAAGCAGCCCGCGCCCGGCGGGGAGGGCGGCGCGCCGACCACCGAGGACCAGCAGCCGAGGTCGCCGCCTTCGAAGCCGTCGTAGTACGCGATCGGCTGCGGGTGGCCGGAGACGTGGATCCACTCGGCGTGGACCCGGGTCGCCTGCGCGCTGCCCCATTCGGCGGTGACCTCGGGGCGGTAGGAGCCGGGGTCGTCGTAGGCATGGGTCGCGACCGGCAGGGCCGAGATCTCGTCGGGAGCGCCGTCGCCGTCCCAGTCGTAGAAGAGCAGGGCCGGCGGCAGGGTGAACGCCTGGACGAAGGTCAGCTCCGCGCCGGCGGCGAAGACGCAGGGGCCGTACTGGCAGCCGAGCACCCGGAACTCGGTCACCAGCAGGTCGCCGCCGCCGACGGTGACCGGCAATGGGTCGCTGCTCGCCGCGGCCTCGACGCAGCTTCGCACCTCGAGGCGGACCGGGTAGGTGCCGGCGACGGCGTAGGTGTGGCTGGCGGCGGCGATGCACGCCGGCTGCCAGGGGGTGACCTGGCCGTCCCCCCAGACGAACCGCCACTCGTTGTAGCCCATGGCGGTGCCCTCGACCGTGATCTCGAGGCCCGGGACCGGGTTCTCCTCGGCGACCGGCGGCGCCGCCGCGAGCGCCTCGACCGCGAACGGCGCCGCCGCCTGGGCGCTGCCGAAGGCGTTGGCCACGGTCACGGTGAGCTGGTGGGCGCCGGCGGGGTAGGCCGCGGTGTCGATCACCACCGGGTTGCCGGAGAGGGCCTCGCCGGTGTCGCTGAGCCAGGAGTAGGTCAGGGGCGGCAGGCCGGTGACCTGATCGGCCTCGAACGCGACGTCGATGCAGGGCGGGAAGCTCGACCCCCCGGAGCCGGCGGCGAGCGAGACCGGCACGGAGACCCGCGCGGGATCGCCGGCGGCCACGCCGGGCGACGCGGCGAGCGAAACCGGCACGACGGCGTCCGCGGGGTCGCCCGCGGCCGCGCCGGGCGCCGCGGCGAG
>CAZNIX010000336.1:0-5680 GCA_964573125.1 uncultured Thermoanaerobaculia bacterium | reverse complement strand
GCCAACGTCGAGCTGATCGTCAAGGCGCTCGACGGCCGGCCGATCACCGGCGCCTTCTGGTCGTTCTACGGCGCGCTCTCCGACGTCGAGTACTGGGTGACCGTGGTCGACACCGCGACCCGCCGCGGGCGCACCTACCACAACCGGCCGGAGGAGATCTGCGGGGTGGGGGACACCGGGGCGTTTCCGGAGGTCTCGCCGCTGTCGGGGGAGGCGAGCGCGTCGCCGGCGGTCGAGCGCCGGGAGGAGGTGCCGGTGGTGACGTGGCCGTACACGGCGGCGGTCGGGGAGGCGCGGTCGGCGGCGTCCGGGCCGCGGGAGGAATTGCCGGTCGAGACCTGGGCGTACACGGCGGCGGTCGGCCAGGCGAGGTCGCCGACGCTCGGGCGGGCAAAGCGGGAGGACGTGCCTGCGCCGACCGCACCGGCGGCCGGCGCCGCCCCCGAGCCGGGACACCGCTGGCGGCGGCTGGCGTTGCCGGCCGCCGAGCCGCCGTCGGCGCTCGCCGGCGCCGTCGCCGCAGGCTCGTGCACGCCCGGGCCCGAGGTCCTCTGCCTGCTCGGCGGGCGGCTGCGGGTCGAGGTGTTCTGGCAGGATCAGCACAACGGCGGCAGCGGCCCCGGCAAGGCGGTGCCCGGCACCGACAAGGCGGGGTTCTTCTGGTTCTTCAACCCGGCCAACGTCGAGCTGGTGGTCAAGGCGCTCGACGGCACCGGCGTCAACGGCCACCTGTGGGTCTTCTACGGCGCGCTCTCGGACGTCGAGTACACGATCGCGGTCACCGACACGACGACCGGCCTCGGCAGGAGCTACCACAACCCGCCGGGCGAGATCTGCGGCGACGCCGACACTGAAGCCTTCTGAGCGGCCGGACGACCCCGTAGTCGAGCGCGAGGTCTCCTCGAAATCTGGAAGTCGACCTTCCAGATTTCCAGTATGACCACCCCGCGATCCCCGCCCGCGCCCGGCGGCCTCTCGCTCGCCGAGGTGGGCGCGGACCGGCGCGACGCCCTGTGGAGCCGCGGCGGTTTCCCGCCCAGCTTTCTCGCCGACGACGACCGGGCGAGCTTCGCCTGGCGCACCGCAGCGCGTAGAAGAGCGCCAGCATTGCCGCCAGCCCGCCGAGCACCGGGCGGGCTTCGCGCCGGCGGCCGGCGGGAAGTTGGATCGCGATCCTCAGGAGGCGATGCCGGTCGTCAAAGTCTCCGCTTCGCCAGCAACCAGGTGAAGAGGTTGTCGGGCTCGGTCGGCTGGTCGGAGACGGAGCCCCGAACCGCCAGGACGCAGACGGTGGCCGCCGTTGCGTCCTTGCCCTCTTGCATTGGAGCCGAGATCGCATATACTTACCTTCTACCAGAACCTTCCCGGGAGGAACCATGAGCTACCGGCGCCTTCTCGCGATGGGGTGGGTGGGCGTCTTCGCGCTGCTTGCGGCCGTGCCGCTGAACGCCCAGCCTAGCCCCCCAGGTCTTGCTTTGCGCCTTGGGTATTGTGGAAGTGGTCCAAGGCGGCCTTGGCGCCCTTCCCGGGAGGGAACATGAGCTACCGGCGCCTTCTCGCGATGGGGTGGGTGGGCGTCTTCGCGCTGCTTGCGGCTCCGCGGTCGGATGCCCAGCCCTACCTGGTCAAGAACATCAACGACCCCGAGAGCGGGTTCGTGGCGAGTTCCGACCCACGGATCCGCGGGGTCGCGAACGGCTACGTCATCTTCAGCGCCGACGACGTCGAGCACGGACGCGAGCCGTGGGCGACCGACGGCACCGCCGCCGGCACCTGGATGCTCGGCGATCTGGTCCCGGGGCCGCGGTCGGCGGGCGTCGGGTCGCTGGGGACCGTCGCCGGGCGGGTGGTGTTCTCGGTGGTTCCGAGCGAAGTCTGGTCGACCGACGGCACTCCCCAGGGCACGGTCCGACTGGTGTCGATGAGGCTCGGACAAGAGGCCCCGTACGATGAGATGTGGACGGTAGGAGCGGTCGCCGATCCGCCAGGCCTGTTTTTCGGCATGCACTCCCCCCACGGGGACGTTGAGTTGTGGGTCACAGACGGCACCGCCGAAGGGACTCGCCTCATCGCCATCGACCTGCCCACGGACGATCCGGTCACGTCCGTCGACCTCGGTGGTGCGCTGCTCTTCAGCTCCCCCTTCGGCTTCGGGGGACTCTGGAGGAGCGATGGCACCCGCTCCGGCACCTTCTTGGTGCATGCCGGGGGTGGCCCGCTCGTCGGGCTTGGCGACGGCCGTGCGGTCTTCCTGAACGACGAGCTATGGGTCAGCGACGGCACGGCCGAAGGCACCCGCATGATCGCGGCCTTCGGCCCGGGTGAGGGGATCCCCATGCCGTTCCACATGGTCTCCGATGGTGAATCGGGTCAGGCCTTCTTCTACACGATCGGCGGTAACGACCAACGGCGACTCTGGCGCACCGACGGCACCTCCGGCGGCACCGTCGCTCTCACCAACGGCATCCATCTCGGCGATGCGTTGCGGGCGATCGCAGGCCGCTTCTTCGTCGCCGCATCGGACCCCGCGCACGGCGCCGAGCTGCTGGTCAGCGACGGCACGCCGGCGGGGACCCGTCTGCTCGATCTCTGCCCCGGGACTTGTTCGAGCTTCCCGTCGGAGATCACCGCGACCTCGGTCGGAATCCTGCTCAGCGCGCGCGACGACGCCCACGGCGCGGAGCCCTGGCTGACCGACGGTACCGCGGCCGGCACCCACCGGCTCGCCGACCTGTGCCCGGGGCTCTGCGGCAGCTTCACCGAGGTTCTCACCGACCTTGGAGGGCGGGTCGTCCTCCGGCATTCGTCCGACCTCCGCGCCTTCTCGGTGACCGACGGCACCCCGGCCGGAACCCGCCCGCTGGCCGTGCCTGCCGGGATGGGCCTGCCGAGCACGGACGACGTCGAGGTCGGGGTCATCGACGGCGTCGGCGTCCTCCCTGCGCGGGACCCGCTCCACGGCGAGGAGCCCTGGCGCACCGACGGCACCGAGGGGGGCACCGCGTTGATCCGCGACCTCGCGCTCGACGGCGACGCCGGCTCCGAGCCCGCCGCCTTCGTCCAGCTCGGCGCGGAGATGTTCTTCGCCACCACCATGGGACTGTGGAAGACCGACGGCACGCCCGCGGGCACCGAGCGGGTCGCCGACTTCCCCTCGCCCGCCGACTACCAGGTGACGCCGCTCCGCGCCGGCGGCGACCTCTACTTCCTGGCCACGCGGAACCACTTCACGCAGTTGTGGCACAGCGACGGCACCGCGAGCGGCACTTTCCTGCTCTTCGCCGACGAGTTCACCGGCGAGCCTCCCATCCTCGAGGAGAGCACGTTCGTCGCGGTCGGCGACGTCGTCTACGTGCTGGGCCCCGGCCTGTGGCGGGCGGGCCGCTTGCCGGGCTCGGCGGTGAAGATCGCCGATCTCACCTTCGTCGCTCCCGAATTCGCCAAGAACACGCACGCCGTGTTGAACGGCCGGCTGTTCTTCAGCGCCTTCGACTCGCTCGGCTACGGGCTGTGGACGACCGATGGATCGCCGGGGGGGACGCGACGCGTGCTGGGCACCGAGCCGCGGTTCCCGCGCGAGCTGTTCGCGCACCAGAGTCGGCTCTACTTCATCGATCGGGACAGTCAGAACGACGAGGCGCTGTGGCGGACCGACGGGACGCCGGCCGGCACCGAGCTGGTGTTCAGCTTCCCGGGCCGCTCGCCCGGGTCCGATTTCGAAGGTCGCGTTCTCGGCGCGGCCGGCGGCAGGGTGATCTTCGGCGACGGCAACAGCCTGTGGGCCGTGACCGGCGGTTCGGGGACGCTCTCGGCACTCGGCGGTCCCGCCGGAGGGGTGATCGGGGAGGCCCTAGTCGAGTTTCGCAACCGGCTCTACTTCGTCGCCGAGATCGATCGGAGCAACGACGGCTACATCGGCCGCCTCTGGTTCACCGACGGGACGCCGGCGGGTACCCGGCGGGCCGACGCCCTCCTGCCCCCCGGGCACCGGGTGGAGAACATGTTTCGGACCGGGGAGGTTCTTGTTCTCCTCGTCCTCAACCCGTCCGACGAAGAGGAGCTGTGGGCGATCGACGGCACCCCGGCGGGCTCCCGGCGCCTCGCGAGTCTCCGCGACCTGGAGACGAGCCTGTTCGGCCTCTTCGGCGAGGGCTCGCCGCCGGCCGCGCTCGGCGATCAGCTCCTGTTCGCCGCCGAGAGCCTCGGGATCGGCACCGAGCTATGGGCCGCCGACCTCGACGCCCGGCTGCCGCCGTTCGGTGCGCCGGCGGCGCCGTCGGGGCTGCGCGCCGAGGCGTCGTCGGAGTCGGGAGTGCGGCTGAGCTGGCGGGACAACTCGGCGGACGAGACCTCGTTTCTGATCACCGGCGCGACCGCGGAGGAATCTCTCGGCGGTTCAGTCGCCGTCCCGGCCGGAACCGATGCGGTGATCGTCCAGGGCCTACCGCCGGAGACGCCGTTCACGTTCACGGTGGCGGCGGTCAACTCGATGGGCACCTCCGCGCCGAGCAACGAGGCGAGCGCGGCGCCGCTGCCGGAGGAGCCCGGCCCGTGCGTCGCGGACGCCGGGACGCTCTGCCTGCTCGGCGGGCGGTTCGCGGTCTCGGTGCTGTGGCGGGATCAGCACAACGGCGGCGTCGGCACCGGGGGCGCGCTGCCGTACCCCGGCTCGGACCGCACCGGGCTGTTCTGGTTCTTCAACCCGGCCAACGTCGAGCTGATCGTCAAGGCGCTCGACGGCCGGGGGGTCAACGGGGCGTTCTGGTCGTTCTACGGGGCGCTGTCGGACGTCGAGTACTGGGTGACGGTGGTCGACACCGCGCGCCGGCGCGCGCGCACCTACCACAACCGGCCGGGGGAGATCTGCGGGGTGGGGGACACCGGGGCGTTTCCGGAGGGTGCGCCGCGGTCGGAGGAGGCGAGCGCGTCGTCGTCGGTCGGCCGCCGTGAGGACGTGCCGGTGGTGACCTGGCCGTACACGGCGGCGGCCGGGGAGGCGCGGTCGGCGGCGCGCGAGAGGGAGGAGCGGGAGGACGTGCCGGCGGCAGCGGGGCGGCAGGGCGCGCCGCCGGCGGCTGCGCGGGAAGGCGTTGCGGCATCGTTCCAGTCCGCGGCCGGCCCCGCCCTCGCGCCGGGCCGGCGCTGGCGGCGGTTGACGTTGCCGGCCGCCGGCGGGCCGGTACCGCTCGCCGTCGCCGCCGGCTCGTGCACGCCGGGACCCGAGGCGCTCTGCCTGCTCGACGGCCGGCTGCGGGTCGAGGTGTTCTGGCAGGACCAGCACAACGGCGGCAGCGGCACCGGCAAGGCGGTGGCCGGCACCGACAAGACGGGGTTCTTCTGGTTCTTCAACCCGTCCAACGTCGAGCTGGTGGTCAAGGCGCTCGACGGCACGACCGTCAACGGCCACCTGTGGGTCTTCTACGGCGCGCTTTCGGACGTCGAGTACACGATCGCGGTCACCGACACCGCGACCGGCGAGGTGGCGAACTACCACAACCCGCCGGGTGAGATCTGCGGCGACGCGGATACGGAGGCGTTCTGATCTGGGCCGAAGCTAAGCCGCCCCGCTTGCGCCCAGTATCACGGTTATACTAACGTACTATCCAAAACCTTTCCGGGAGGAACCATGAGCTACCGGCGCCTTCTCGCGATGGGGTGGGTGGGCGTCTTCGCGCTGCTT
>CAZNIX010000335.1:0-5695 GCA_964573125.1 uncultured Thermoanaerobaculia bacterium | reverse complement strand
GGCGCGGCTGGACGGCGCGCCGCCGGCGGCGGCCACCGGCTGAGCGCGCGGCACCGGGCTCCCGCCGCCGCTGGACAAGCACGGCGGCCGGTGGTAGTCTCCGCATAGTGTCTCGGCATATATGAGCCTTTTGCCCAAACCCTCCGCCGACGAGCCGGAGGCGCCGCCCGCGGGCGTCGAGGGGACCGCCGCGGCGGCCGGCGACGCGCGGCAGCCGGCGCCCGAGGCGTTGTCGATCGAGGATCTCGTCCCCCGCCTCCAGCCCAAGCTCCGCCGGGTGCTCGCGCGTTACCGCCTGCCGGTCGAGGACGCCGAGGACATCCTCCAGCAGTCCTTCCTCGACCTCGTCTACAAGCAGAAGTCGATCTACAACCCCGAGGCCTGGCTGCTGGCCACGGTGCGCAACCGCTGCATCATCTACTGGCGCAAGCGGCGGTCGCAGGTCTGTGAGAGCGTCGATCTGGCGCTGCTCGACCTGCTCGCGCAGCCGGAGGCGCCGCGGCAGAACAGCGCGCTCTTGCGCCACGACCTCGAGCGCGTGCTCGACCAGCTCCCCAAGCGTTGTCGCGCGCTGCTGCGCCTGCGCTACGGCCTCGGCTACAAGCCGGCGGAGGTCGCGGAGGCGCTCGGCTACCAGCCCTCGAGCGTGCGCAAGGTGACCAGCCGTTGCCTCTCCCGCCTCACCGAGCAGCTCGCCGCGCTCGGCTTCGGCGACGAGCCGGGCGAGCGCTGAAATCCGCTCCTTCCCGCCTTCCAGTCGCAGACTCCGGCGCCGGCGGTTGCCGGTAGAAGCAATTCGTTGTCCCCCTCGCGCACCGGACGGGCACAGTAAGAACTGAGTAGGTGGGTGTCGGTTGACTGAGCAGGTGGGTGTGCGGGCGCCCGCCTGCTTCCAATGGCAGTCCGTTCGATGGGAGGAACCGATGGTCAAGCAAGCACTGCGTACCGCCGCGGCCGCCGCGGCCCTGGGGATTCTCTTGGGCCTGGCGATGCCGGCGACGTCCCATGCCGCGGCGGCCCGGGTCGAAGGCACAGAGGTCAGTGCCGGCCAGCCGGGGTCGGCGGGCCTGTGGCAGTCCTTCGCCGATCTGTGGGACGGCGCGGTCGCGCTCTTCGCGGGCACCGAGGATGAGGGCGGAGACGACGAGGCCGGAGGGCCGGAGAACGGTGGGGGTGGAGGCGAGAACGCCGAGGGCGACGGCTCGGGTGATGCTGGGGGTGGAGCCGATCCGAACGGCTGATCACCTTTAGATGAGGAAATAAATAAAAATCACAAACTGGCTTTTCTCCGACAGCACGGTTACGAACGGGCCCCCATCTGGACACCTCGGTGGCGGGGTGGTAGTCTGTGTGCCTGAGCGCATAGGAAGCCATCCCCTATGGTCACGTTGGATCGCCCGGAGCTCCGGGAGCCCCTCAACCGCCTTCTCCTCAAGGTGCGCCCGAGCCTCGAACGGGTGCTGCGCCACTACGACGTACCGCCGGAAGATGCGGACGACATCCTCCAGGACACCCAGCTCACGCTGCTCTACAAATGGGACAAGGTCCAGAGCCCGGAAGCATGGCTGATCGGCACCGTCCGCAAGAAGTGCATCGTCTACTGGCGCAAGCGCCGGGGGCGGGTGTGCGAGGCGGTGGACGCCGCCATCCTGGAGCTGCTGTCGGAGCCCCAGCGACCGACCCAGCCCAGGCGGGACCTGTCGCGCGACCTCCGGCGGGTGATCGTGCGCCTGCCCGCGCGGTGCCAGCGCCTGTTGACGCTGCGCTACGGCCTCGGCTATGGGCCGTCCGAGGTGGCCGCGAAGATGGGGTATCAGCCGTCGAGCATCCGCAAGATCACCAACCGCTGCCTGTCCGCGCTCAGCCGGGAGTTGATGTCCGTCGGCTTCCTGCGGAAGCCCGGCAAGTGAGCACGCACAGCCCGGCCTTCCAGGCCGGTCTGGAGCGCTTCCGGCGGGGCGAGGCCGGGCGCGAGGAAGCCCGAGCCGTGGTCCGCCACCTCCTCGCCGGCTGCCACGAATGCCGACAAGCCACTTCGGGACTGTGGCCCGCCCGCGACTCCCTGCTCGGGGACTCCGGCGTCTCTCCGCACAGCCGTAGGGCGCAAGGCGGAGGCCATGACTACTCGGCGGCGTTTGCCCGCGCCGAGAAGGAACTGAATCGCCATCAGGTCCTCCTTGCCGAAGAACGGGCGGCGGTGCCGCGGCTGCGGCAGGAGCTTGCACGCCATCCGAGTGCACGCCAGGAGGTGCTGGCCGGCAACAGCCAGCGGTTCCACACTTGGTCGTTGGTCGAGTCACTGCTCGACGATTGCCGTCCAATGTGCCAAGCCGATCCGGAGGCCGCTGCGCACATGGCTCGGCTGGCGATTCACCTCAGCGAGCGCCTCGACGCCGAGCGTTACGGTGGAGAACGCGTCCATGACCTCCAGGCAAGGTCTTGGGCGGAGTTGGCCAACGTCCTACGGGTCCAAGAGCATCACCGCGAGGCCGAACAGGCCTTCGATTGCGCGCGGAAGCTCATGCGAAGTGGCACACACGACCCCCTCGAAAAAGCCGAGGTGCTGAGCCTCGAGGCCTCGATGTGGGGCGACCGGTGCGAGTTCCTCCGAGCGATCACCCTGCTCGACCGCGTCATCGCGATCTCGCGCCGGTTGAGGGAAGCTGGCCTGTGGGCACGGGCCCTGGTCCAAAAGGCGAAGTACACCATCGATCGCGGACTACCAGAGGAAGCATTGCCTCTGCTGCTCGAGGCTCAGCAGCACCTCGATCCGGCGCTCGATCCGCGGTTGGCAGCGACCCTCCAGCACAACATTCTCTATGCGTTGGTCCAGGCTGGACGGTTCGAGGAGGCCGCCGCCGGCCTGGCTGGCACCCACGCGCTCCACCGGAAGCTGAACTATCCGACCGACGGCATCCGGCTGGTCTTGCTCGAGGGTCGGGTGTGCTGTGGCCTGGGGCGCTTCGAGGAGGCGGAGTCGCGATTCCGTGAAGCTCTCGATGGCATGTTGGCCAAGGGTCTCGACTACGACGCCGCGCTCGTCGGCCTCGACCTCGCCGTGCTCTACAGCCAGCAGAACCGGAACGCCGAGATCCGCGAACTGGTCGCCGCCATGCTCCCGGTGTTTAGCTCCCACCGCATCCACCGCCAGGCCCTCGCAGCGTTGGTCATATTCCGCGAGGCGGTCGACCGGGAGCGGCTGTCGACCGAGCTGGCCCAGGACCTCGCGGAGTACCTGCGCCGCGCCGCCGTCCTGCCCCACCTCCGCTTCCAGCCGCCCCCGGGCCTCGCCTCCGGCGACTGACCCGGGCTACGGAACCAGCTCGGGTACCTGCCCGCCGGACCGCTCCCGAGGCCGCCTCGGCAAGGAGGTCCGGGTCGAGGGTGTCCCTCCCAGGGACGCCAGCCCGCGCGCTCGACGGATCGTCTCGGAAGAGCGAGGCGGAAGTGCGCGCGGGCTGACGAGGCGCCGGCCGACCCCCACCCGCACACCAAGAGCCGGCGCCGTGCCCTGGGAGGGAGACTCACGCACCGGCCCGGCGGTCCGGAAGGAGACGACGCACCGCCGGTGGCCCTGGGAGGGAGACTCACGCACCGGCCGCGAGAAACGCTCCGCCGCCGCCGGACACCTCTGATCGGAGCTATCATGCCCGCCAAACCCATGGAGTTCTCGGGCCGACTCTCCGCCTTCCCGCCGGCCAACCTCCTCCAGTGGGCGAGCCAGGAGCGCCGCACCGGAGCCTTGGTCGTGCGCCGCACGCGCGGCGAAAAACGGGTCTACTTCCGCGACGGCGCGGTCGTCGCCTGCCTCTCCTCCGACCCCTCCGAACACTACGGCCAGTACCTCCTGCTCCACGGCTACCTCGACGAAGCCGCGTTCCTGCGCGCGCTGCGCCACTGCGACGAGACCGGCCGCCGGCTCGGCGCCGCGCTCGTCGAGCTCGGCCTGCTCGACCAACGCCAAGTCGAGGAGAGCCTGCACGGCAGGATCGTCGACGCCGTGTGCGACCTCTTCCTGTGGCCCAAGGGGGTGTTCTTCTTCCACGCCGAGCCGCCGCCCGAGGAGGAGATCCCGCCGCAGCCGATCGACACCATGGCGCTGGTGATGGAAGGCACGCGCTGGGTCGACGAGCTGGCGCGCATCCGCCGGGTGTTCGTCCACGACCACGTCGTGCTCCGCCGCGGCTCGGTGTGGGCGGAGCCCACGCTCGGCCCGCTCGAGCGCCGGATCTGCGCCGCGGTCGACGGCCGGCGCGACCTCGCCGCGGTCCACGCCCTGGTGCGCGGCTCCTACTACCGCTTCGTCGAGGCCGCCTACGCGCTCTGCCTGCGCGAAGTGCTCGACATCGCGACCGTCACCGAGCTCGACGAGCCGGTGTCGACCGAGATCCGGGTGCTCGACCTGCTGCTCGAGCAGGCCGCCGAGGAGGAGCGGGCGCTGATCGCCGAGCGCCGGCGCGCGATCCCGCTCGCAGCGCTCACCGACCTCTACCCGGCGTGGACCGGCCCGCCGGCCGCCGGCGAGGCGATCGACGCCGACGACAGCGCCGCCGGCGCGCTGACCGCGTTCCGCGCCCGCCTCGACGGCCGCACCACCCTCGGCGACGCGCTCTCCGTCGATCCCGGCCTGCGCGAGCGCGAGCTGGAGCTGTTCGAGGTCGCGCTCGCCCGCGGCCGTCTGGCGCTCCTCCCCGCCCCCGCCGAAAGCCTCGCCGAGGCCGGCGCCGGCGAGGGGTGGTGGCGGCGCTTCGCGCCGGCGTGATCCCCCTCAGGGCACCGACGACGACCAGCCGGAGAGGTCGCCGGTCTCGAAGCCGTCGTCCAGGTATAGGGCGCACCGGCTCTCGTAGAGCGCGTTGCAGGCGCCGCGGTCGTCGGCGTTGATCCGCGCGCCGCGCAGGTCGGGGTGGATGGACGCCCGCATGAGCGCGTCGTTCAACAGCGGGTTGCCGCTGCACGGCGGGCTGGACGCATCCCCGCACGAGTGGCCGAATCCGAGGGTGTGGCCCAGCTCGTGGCCGTACAGCTCCTCGGCCTTGACCGCCGGGTTGGAGAAGCTGGTCAGATAGCACGCGATGCCGACGTTGGTGACGACGTCGCCGCCGACGATCTTCCAGTACTGCTGGCCGTTCCAGGTCCCGGGACCGAAGTCCTCGAACCACGGACCGCCGATTGCGAGCACGCCGCCGCTCGCGCAACTGAAGTCGTTGGCGATCTCGTCGTTCGGGTCCTCGAAGACGATGGCGTTGATGCCGTCGAAGCTGGTCAAACCGCCGGTCGCGGCGGTGGTCTGCGGATTCCCGTAGGCGTAGGCGATGATGTTGGGCGTCCCCGAGTCCCAGGCGGCCATCGCCTCGCCGAACGCGGTCAGCGTCTGCGACAGCGTCAGCCCGGGCTGGCCGTCCTCGTGGACCCGCCAGCGGACGACCTCGGGAGTGGGTGGGTCGAAATCGAACCACCTCAAGTTGAGGCCGCTGAACTGGAACAGGGTGAACTCGGAGGGCAGAGGGACCGGTCCGCCGCCGGCCGCGCCGTTTCGATCGTCGCCGTCGCCGGCGGCCAGGAAGTAGTCGGCCGGGCGCTCGACGCCGGCACCGCGATCGGCCAGCCAGGCGACGAAGGCCTCGCGGCCGCGCGGGCCGTCCCCGGCCGCGGCGCGGCCCGGCCCCGGCACCTCGACCGCCTGGCCGAGCTC
>CAZNIX010000334.1:0-5716 GCA_964573125.1 uncultured Thermoanaerobaculia bacterium | reverse complement strand
TGGGACGCCGGCCCCTGTCTGCCGCCGGAGCACCTGCCGGGCGCCTCGCCGCCGATGCGAGCGCTCTACCGCGAGCTGGCGGCGGCGGCGGCGGGCGCGTTCCCGGTCCTGGTCTGCGGCGAGACCGGCGTCGGCAAGGAGCACGTCGCTCGCGCTCTCCACCTGTCGTCGAGCCGGCGCAGCGGCCCGTTCGTGGCCGTCAACTGCGCGGCCATCCCGGCCGAGCTGCTCGAGGCCGAGATGTTCGGCATCGGCGAGGGGGTGGCGACCGGCGTCCAGCGCCGCGAGGGCTGCTTCCAGCAGGCCGCGGGCGGCGTGCTCTTCCTCGACGAGATCGGCGAGCTGGCGCCGCCGCTCCAGGCCAAGCTCCTGCGGGCGTTCCAGGAGCGCGAGGTGCGGCCGGTCGGCGGCCGGCCGCAGGCCATCGACGCGCGCGTGGTCGCCGCCACCAACGTCGATCTCGAGCGGCGGCTCGCGGCCAGCCGCTTCCGCGCCGATCTCTACTACCGCCTCGCCGGCTGCGTGCTGGTGGTGCCGCCGCTGCGCGCCCGGCGCGACGACGTGGCGGCGCTGGTCCATCACTTCCTCGAGCGCTTCTCCGCCGACGCGGGCCGGCCCGTGCTCGGCCTCCGGCTGAGCGCGTTCAAGGCGCTGGTCGCCCACTCCTGGCCCGGCAACGTCCGCGAGCTGGAGCACGAGGCGCGGCGCCTGGTGCGGCTCAGCAGCGAGGGCGAGCCGATCGGGGTCGAGCTGCTGTCGCCCTCGGTGCGCCGCGAGACCGGCGGCGGCGACGGCGGGCCGGTGGACTCTCTGGTGCTCGAGGAGCACGTCCGGCGGCTGGAACGGCGACTGATCGGGCAGGCGCTGCACCGTGCCGGCTCGCTGTCCGGGGCGGCGCGCCTCCTGGGCGTCTCGCGCAACGGGCTCAAGCTGAAGCGCCAACGGCTCGGCGTCGGGCCGTGAGCTGCCCGGAACCTCTCGAGCCGAGGGCTCGCCATCGGCTACGCCGCGAGGCGGGAGCCGCTCCGCCGCTCGAGGCCGCGCAGCCAGACCTCGAGCGCGATGACCCCCTCGACCGATCCGCCCCTCTCGACCAGGCCGAAGCGCCTGCGCCGCAGCGCCTCCAGGAACCGCGTCCGCTCCACGAAGCCGTGCTCGAAGACGCGGGCGTCCGCCGCGAACATCGTAGTGAGCCGCGGCCACTCGTCGCCGAGGCGGTGGATCAGGGCCTCGTCGGGGCCGCGCTTGTTGCGGCGCCAGGCGATCTCCGGGGGGAGCAGGGCGCGCAGGGCACGGCGGTGGAGCGAGCGCGTCTCCGTGGGGCGTATGAACTGCTGCGCAGGCAGCGCCAGGCAGAACTCGACCAGCGGCCGGTGGAGGAAGGGAAAGCGCATCTCGACCGCCATCAGCTCTGCCTCGAGGTAGGCCGGCGCGATCTGGCCCCGGACCGCCAGTCGGATGGCGCGCAGTTGCTCGCGCTGGCTGGGACGCGGCAGCCGCGCCACCGGCTGTCGATACGGCATCGGGTCGCGGGATCGGCGACGCCGGGCGAGGCCGGCGCCGAGCCAGGTGACGCGCCGCGGCGACCCTCCCGGCCTCCCACCCACCGCCTCCCGGAGGAGCGGGCGTGCGGCGCCGTTCCAGGCCAGCGCACCATACGGCAACCCGGTCGCTCGCTGCCAGACCAGCATCTCCCGCGCGAGTGCGGCGAAGCGACCCGCCGCGGCGAGGTCGGCTAGCTGTGGCGGGGTGACGTACTCGCTCCACACCAGGTTGTCGCCGCCGACGCCGCTCAAGAGCACCCGGCATCCCGCACGCCGCATCAGCTCGCCCAGTCGCCGGTGGCGGAGATGGAAGAGGGTGAGGTAGGTGGGAATCTCGAACCAGGCATCCTCGAAGCCGCCGAGCAGCGGATCGTCTTCTTCGCGCAGATGATGGCCGCGGCGGCCGGTACGCGCCTCGACCTGGCGGATCCACGGGCGCTCGTCGGAGCTGGGGGCGCCGTCGAAGACCCAGGACACGGTCTCCAGATCGCTGGCCTCGGCCGCCCCGTCGCGCAGCAGGCGGTCGGCCACGCAGGCGATCGACGACGAGTCGACGCCCCCCGACAGCTCGCAGAACGCCGGGCCCGCGGCGCGCAGGCGGCAGCGTACGGCGTCGGTGAAGAGCTCGAGGAAGCGCTCCTCGGCCTCGCGGTCGCTGCCGACGGAAACCTCCGGCAGCTCCGCCGGCGGCCAGGTGCGGAGATCGCGGCGCCGGCCATCGGCGAACACGAGGGCGCCGCCCGGCGGCACCGCCCGCAACGCGCGATAGGGAGTCCGGTCCTCGGCCTCGTCGCCGGTCAGGTAGCCGGCGATCCATTCTCGGTCGAGTCCGAGGGGCAGGTCGGGCCAGGCGGCCGGCAGGGCACGCAGCGCGCTCGCCCACGCGACGGCGCCGGCACGCTCGGCGCAAAACAGCGGCCGGGTACCGAAGGGATCGCGGGCGAGGAGTAGCGTGCGGTTGCGCGGATCCCACAAGGCGAGCGCGAAGTCGCCGACCAGAAGCTCGAGAAAGCCGCTGCCCCGGCGCCGGTAGGCTTCGGCGACCAGCTCGACCTCGCTCGCCGCCGGCGCCACGGTCCCGAGCCGCCGGGCGAGCTCGCCGCGGTTGTCGAGCCGGCCGTCCCAGACCAGGAGCAGACCATCCGCGGCGGCGTGCGGCTGGCGCTCGCGGCGCGCTTCGGGCGTGACCCACAGCGGGCGGTGGAACATGCCGGCGCGGCCGCGGACGGCGGTCGAGCAGCCGTCGGGGCCGAAGCCGGAGAGAGCGCCGCCCATGCGCTCAAGGGCAGCTTCGAGGTCTCCGCCCGGCGCGGCCGGTGCGGCCGGAAGCAGCACCCCACCGATGGCGCTCATCGCGGGTTCCTCTCGCCGCTCCTCACCAGCGGTCGATGACGGTCAGGGCGTTCAGCAGGCCCTGGTTGGTCTCGTTGACCGGCCGGCCGCCGATCTCCACCCAGGCGTGGGCGTAGAAGGGAGCCGGCCGGACACCGAGCACCATCTGCGCGGCGACGTTCTGGCGGCGCAGCAGGTAGGCGCAGGCGGCCGAGCTTTGCAGACACCGGATCTGCTTGAAGTACAAGGCCGCGGCGCGCTCGACGGCGAGGATCGTCGCCCACACGCGGAGGGGTGTCGCGGGCCGCGGCGAGCGACCCCGGACTCGGGGCTGGCTGGATGCGACCAGGCGGCGGACCCGGCCGAGACCGTGGCGCCGCATCAGGATGCCGACCCAGATGAGAGCGGCCAAGGCGCGCCCGAGGTCGGCGGCGCCGGCGGCGCGCCGCCTGCCGTCTTCGGGGACGCGGAACAGCTCGTCGGCCAGCTCCTCCGCGCGATGATCCGCGGTGGGCCGGGCGGCCGGCGGAACCTGCCGGGCGGCCGGCGGAGGCTGGCGGAGGACGAGCCCGCTCCGCACGAGCTGCTCGACCAGGGCCCCGACGTCGGCGGCGGCGCGCTCCGCCGGAATGGCGAACCGATCCTGTACCAGGGCGGCGATCTGGGCCGGAGTCCGGCCAGTCTCGAGCTGGCGCCAGATGAGGGCCGCCGTGGAGCTGAGGGACAGGTACTTGCCCGAGCGGAGGTCGAGCAGGATCAGTGCGTCGCCCTTGCCGGCGCTGCGCACTTCGGTGGAGGGCTGGAGCGTTTCGTCGGCGCGATCGTTCATTGTCGCAGTTCGCCCAAGCACCGGCCTCGCGCTGGATCGAGACCCTCCAGGAAGCGCACCGGAGCCGGTCGGCTCCGGTGCGCCCTTCATGCCGCCGGAGGCGGCGTTCCGGCTAGCGTCCGCTCACGACGAGCAGATGTACCACACCTGGGTGTGGCGATCGAAGAGGGCCGCATCGCAGCCGCCGAGGGTGAGCTGCTCGGCCTGGCCGAGCTCGAAGATCTCCGGGGCCTGGTACATGGTGTGGGTCTCCTTTTCGAGAGGTTGTCGGACCTCGCCGGCCGGCCCCGCGGCCCCGCCGGGAGAGCGCGGGCCGGTATGGCCCGCCGCTCGATCTCCCGTCTCGTTCACGACCCGTACCAGGCGCGGGCGGAAGCGTTTGCGTCATACACGGCAGGCGCTTTCGTGCTCGATGAGGCGCCCGCGGTCGGCAGCAGCGGCGCAGTGACTGAGCACGCGGTGGTCAGCGGCTGACCGGGCCCGCGAGCAGCGCCCCGTACTTCTCCGCGTCCTCGGTCCGATCCCACCCGCGATACAGCTCGACCAGCCGCGCCAGCGCGCGCTGCGCGGAGTCGGAGGCGTGATTGCCGTCGGCGAGCAGGGGCGAGAGGCTCCGGAGCAGCACCTCCTCGGCCTCGGCGCGGCGGCCGAGATCGAGCAGACAGCCGCTGAGGGCGTACTCGGCGCCGGTGATCCGCTGGTGGCCCGGCGGCAGGTTGCGGCGGTGGATCTCGATCCCCTCCCGCAGCAGGGGCTCCGCGGCGGCCGGCTCGCCCTTGTCCGCGAGCAACCGGCCGAGGGCGATCAGGACGAAGCCGAGGCCGGGGTGGCCGGCGGGAAGCGCCGCGCGGAACCGCTCGACGTTCTCGCGCAGGAGCGCCTCGGCGCCGTCGAGATCGCCGCGCAGACGGAGCAGCTCGGCGAGGGCATCGCGGGTCTTCGCCAGAGCGGCGTGCTCGGGCGGAAGGATGCGCCGCCGGATCGCCAGGGTCTCGCGGATCAGGGGCTCGGCGGCCTCGAGATCGCCCTGGTCGATCAGCACGTTCGCCAGGTTGTGCATCGTGACCGCGACGCGCGGGTGGTCGGCGCCGTAGATCCGCCGCCGGAGCGCCAGCGCCTCGCGCAGCGGCGGCTCCGCCGCGTCGAGATCGCCGCGCTCGTAGTGGAGGCCCCCCCAGTCGCTGAGGGCGGCCGCCAGCTCGGCATCCCCTTCGCCGGCCGGCAGCGCCCGCCAGATCGCGATCGCCTCGGCATAGAGCGGCTCGGCGGCATCCGGTTCGCGCTTTTCCAGCAGCACCAGGGCCAGACTCCGGAGGCTCTCGGCGACCTCCGGGTGCTTGGGGCCGAGCCGCTTCCGGCGCGCCTCGAGGGCCTTGCGGTGGAGCGCCTCGGCCTCGTCGAAGGCGCCGGACCGGAGCAGGGCGTCGGCCAGGACGGCTTCGCTGCGCGCCGCCAGCGGGTCCTCCGGGTCGAGCCACCGCCGGCGGATCGCCAGCGCCTCGCGGCCGAGGGACACCGCGTCCTGGTAGGCCCCCTGCGCGGTCCGCAGCTCCGCCAGGCTCTCGAGCGTGGTCGCGGTGCCGAGGGAATCGCCCTCGCCGCTCCGCTGCAGCTCGAGGGCGCGCTCGAGCGCCGGGCCGGCGCGATCGTAGAGCCCGAGGTTGAGGTAGACGCGGCCGATGGCCTGGAGCAGCGCGGCCTGGGCCGGTCCTCCCTCCAGGTCGTGGAGCACCCGCTCCGCCTGGCGGTCGAGGACGTCCCGGGCCCCGATGCCGCGCGGGAATCCTCCCTCTGGATCGAACTCGCTGAACAGCCCGATGACGAAGTCGGTCACCTGGCGCGAGGACTCGCGCTCGCGGGCCGCGGCGTCGCGCTGCCGGTCCGCCCAGAGCAGGGCGCCGGTCGCCACGCCGACCAGAACCAGCGCGGCGGCGACCAGGGACGGCGCGCGGCCCCGCCCGGGGCGCGCTCCGCCGAGCCAGCGGCCGGTTGCCCCCGGCGCCCTCGCGCC
>CAZNIX010000333.1:0-5735 GCA_964573125.1 uncultured Thermoanaerobaculia bacterium | reverse complement strand
CCGGCGCGCTGCTGACGGAGCGCACCCCGCGCCAACTCGGCGAGCTGCCGGTCCGGCTCGGAGGCCCCGCGCACGCGGCGCGCGGCAGCCGGCCGCAGCCGGCCGAGGGCTCGGCGGTCCATGCCGGCATCTCCTACTGCCGCCCGGCCGGCCACCTGCGCGGTCAGGCGCCGACGCCGGTCACGGTCGAGGTGGTGGTCGCCGCCGACGGGCGGCCGCACGAGCCGGTGCTCCAGCTCCCTTCCCGCCATCCCGGTTTCGCCCTCGCGGTGCTCGAGTCGATCCGCGCCTGGAGCTTCGAGCCCGCGGTCGACGACCGCGGCGAGCGGGTGGCCTCGCTCGCGGTGGTCACCGTGCCCTACCCGAGCTGATCCGCCCGGCGCGGTCGCCGGCGCCCCGGTTCGGCATCCGAGCGTCGCGACGGGCCGTCGAGCGGTCGCATCCGCGTGTCGAGGCGAGACGAGGGGGGGCCGGATAGCCGGCGCCCCGGGTCACGCGGGCGCGTGACCCGGGGCGTTGGCAAGGTGGGAGGGGCGGTCAGTGCACCTGCTGGACCGCCTCGCGGAGGAAGTCCTCGGGCGCGAGCGAGAGGTGCGGGGCGGCGGGGTCGGTCTCGACCGCGCTCGCGGCGGCCGCGATCGGCCGCACCTCGGTGCCGTCGCTCGCCAGCGGTCCGATGACCGGTCCGAAGATCGGGTGCAGCCGCACCGGCCGGAAGCGGGCGCAGACCATGCGCGCGACCGCGTTGATGTCGATCTCGCGGCGGGCGAGGTCGTCGAAGCTGCGCACGGTGACGAGGTCCACCGGGTCGGTCACGTGGATGCCGGTCAGGAAGCCCGAGATCGGCGCCGGCAGCGGCGTGAACGAGACGATGTGCTGGAAGATGGTGTTGGTCTCCCTCGCGTGGCAGCCGTTGCAGGTCCCGAGCGAGATCTGGTGCCGCGTCGGGAGCTGCGCCGCGGGGATCCCGGGTCCGGTCCAGAACGTGGTCGCCGGGTTCGGCGTCTGCGGGTGGGCGCCGAGGAAGTTCTGCGCCGAGCCGAGCGGGAAGAACAGCGGCACCGGCGGCCCGGCCGCGCCGGTGAAGACGGCGTTCACGAACGCGGTGAACGTGGGGGTGTTGTTGAAGCTGTCGTCCGGCGTGTCGGCGGTCGTGGTCTCGAGCAAGAACGCGAACGGGAACATGCCGAGCTGGTTCTCGCGGATCTCCCAGTCGAACTCGAGCGAGACCTCGTTGGTGCGCACCTGACCGATCGCGTTGCCGTTGGGCCGCGTCGGATTGCGGCCGGCGTCGGTGAAGGTGCGGGTCAGCCGCTCGAGCAGCCCGTTGTAGTTCGCCGAGCCGGGCACGAAGCTGTTCAGCCGCCGCCACTGGCGCGCCCAGTCGCGCACGTCCTCGCACTTGCACTTCGGCACCCGGTACTCGAAGATGACCGAAAAGCGGGTCGCCCGGCAGCCGTTGCCCAGGGGGTCGTGGAGGATCCACTGCTGCTGGCTCTGGACGAAGTTCGACGGCAGCACGATGCCGAACGTGAAGCGCGCCTCGCCGGCGTCGAGGAAGGCCCCGCTGCCGGTGGCGCCGTAGCCGCCGCCGCCGCCGACCGTGGTCCGGAGGTCGATGCGCGGGTTGATCGCGAGCAGCCGGAACGGCGCGATCGCGAGGTTGAGCGGGGCGTTGGGACCGCCCGAGGCGAGCTTCCAGTCGCTGATCAACGCCGCCATCGCGGCGCGCGACGGCACGTTGAAGCCGTTGATGATCTGCGGGTTGACCAGCCACTCGTTGAGCCAGGTCTCGACGAACGTGCTCGGGTTGATCCCCGAGGCCCGCTGGTTGGCCATCGCGGTCGCCAGATGACCGAAGGTCCAGACGCCCATCGGGGTGCCGGCGCCGGTGCAGGGGTCGAAGGTGCGGGTCGGATCGGCGACCACCGCCGGGTTGCGGATCATCAGCACTCGGTCCTGGAACTGGTTGGTGCCCGGGACGTGGGAGGCGGCGACGATCGGCTGGAGATGCCCCTCCTCGTGTCCCTCCTCGTGCCCCTCCTCGGTCGGCTGAGCGCCCTCCGCGGAGATCGAGAGGCTGCGGTCGAGCCGCACCCGCTGGCCGGCCTGGAAGGCGTTGAAGTCGAACGGCTCGACGACCGTCTCGCCGACCTGGGCGCGCCGCTCGAACACCGGCACGCGGTTCTCGCCCCGGTTCGAGGTCGTGACGTCCTCGGTGCCGCGCTCGGCCAGCTCGCCGACGTCGATGTCGGCGACCGCCGTGAACTCGAAATCGCGCGGGGCGGCGTCGCCCTCCAGACCGTCGTCGCGGAACACCACCTGCTTGCCGTCGGGGCCGACCGCCAGCAGGTCGGTGCGCCCGGTCTCGTCCTTGAGGCGCTCGACCTCGACGATGTGGAGCAGGATGGCGACCAGGGTGTTGCCGAGGGTCGGGTGGTCCGCGGTCTGTTCCAGGAAGACGGCCTCGGGCCGCGGGACGAAGCTGACCAGCGGCGCCTCCTCGACCGGGACGGGCTCCGGTTCCGGCGCCGGCGCCGGGTTGATCTGGGCGACGAGGAGCACGGGCGCCGCGAGCAGCAGCGCCGCGGCGCCGAGGGCGCGGGCGAACGTGGAGCGGAGAGACGGGATCGATCGCGTCATGAGTCCTCCAGGGAAAGGTGCTTCTTGCGAAAGTGTCTCTGGATCTACCGAGAGACGACGTTTCGAGCCAAGTTACATACCTAGTGTTGGATTGGTGCTGATGCGGGACGAACGGACGTGACGGCCGGGTGGCGGCCCGCGGTCGGAGCCGCGTCGGTCAGCGCCAGTCGTGGCTGGGGGCGGCGGCGCGGGGGTCGAGCGGCCAGATCCGCTCGGCGACGACCGAGGCCGAGCCGTCGCGGCGGCGGAGGATCCCCTCGACCACCAGGCCGGTGCTGCCGGCGAGCACCGGACGGTAGCGCTGGAGCGTCGCCGGGTGGACGATCGCCTGCGCCATGCCGGTCTCGTCCTCGAGGGTCAGGAACAGCACCCCCTTGGCGGTGCCCGGCCGCTGGCGGACGATCACCGCGCCGGCGGTTCGCACCCGGCGCCCGTCGGCCACCCGCTCGAGGCCGGCGGTGGGCACGACGCCGCGGCCGTCGAGCCAGCGCCGCAGGTGCGCCACGGGGTGCGGGCCGGTGGTCAGGCGCGCGGTGGCGAAATCGGCCAGGGTCTCCTCGACCGGGGTCATCTCGGGGAGCGGCGAGGGGGCCTCGTCGGGGAGGCCGGCGAAGAGCGGCCCCGCGCCGCGGCCGGCGCGCGCCGCCTGCCAGAGCGCGGCGCGGCGGGTGAGACCACGGCCTTGCTGCTCGCCGACTCCGGCGAAGCCGGCGAGCGCGCCCCCCTCGGCGAGCGCCGCCAGCTCCTCGGCGCGCAGGCGGCAGCGGCGGGCGAGGTCGTCGGGGCCGGCGAACGGCGCTCGCGCCTGCTCATGCTCGATCGCCTCGCCGGCCGCCTGGCGCAGGCCGCGGACGAAGCGCAGCCCGAGGCGAAGAGCGCCGCCTCCGGCCGCCGCACACGCGCCCTTGAGGCGCGCGTTATCCGCGGCCGTCGGTATTGCCGCCGGGGCGTCGCCGGGGTCGCGCTCCTCCCAGCGGCAGCGCCAGCCGGAGCGGGTGGCGTCGATCGGCCGCACCTCGACGCCGTGGCGCTGGGCGTCGCCGACCAGCGACGCCGGGTGGTAGAAGCCCATCGGCCAGGCGTTGAGGAGCGAGAGGTAGAACGCGGTCGGGTGGTGGGCCTTCAAGTAGGCGCTGGCGTAGGCGATCAGCGCGAAGCTCGCGGCGTGCGACTCGGGGAAGCCGTAGAGCGCGAACGAGGTGATCGCGCGCACGATCTGCTCCTGCGCCTCGGCGGCGATCCCGCGCGCGGCCATCCCCGCGCGCAGCCGCGCCTCGATCGCCTGCATCTTGTCGAGCGAGCGCTTGAAGCCCATCGCGCGGCGGAGCTGCTCGGCCTCGCCGCCGGAAAAGCCCGCCGCGACCATCGCCAGGCGCAGGATCTGCTCCTGGAAGATCGGCACCCCGAGCGTGCGCTTCAGGATCGGCTCGAGGCTCGGGTGCGGGTAGGTCACCGGCTCGCGCCCGGCGCGGCGCTCGAAGTAGGGGTTCGCGAGGTTGCCGGCGATCGGCCCCGGGCGGATGATCGCGACCTGGATCACCAGGTCGTAGAAGCGCTCCGGCCGGTTGCGCGGGAGCGAGGACATCTGGGCGCGGCTTTCGATCTGGAAGACGCCCACGGTGTCGGCGGCGCGGATCATCCGGTAGGTCGCGGGGTCGTCCGGCGGCAGGTGGGCGAGATCGACGTGGACGCCCTCGCGCGCGCGGATCAGCGGCACCGCCTCCTCGAGCGCGTTGAGCATGCCGAGGCCGAGGAGGTCGACCTTGATGATGCCGAGGTCGGCGCAGTCGTCCTTGTCCCACTGGACGACCACGCGCCCCGCCATCGCCGCCGGCTCGAGCGGCACCACGTCGTCGAGCCGGCCGGCGGCGAGCACCATGCCGCCCGAGTGCTGGCCGAGGTGGCGCGGCAGGTGCTGGATGCGCCGCCAGAGGTCGGCGAAGAGCACGAGCCGCGGCTCCGCGGGGTCGAGCCCGGCGCCGCGGATCTCCGCGGCGAGGTCCTTCGGCTCCGTCGCGTGGAAGTCGCGGTAGAAGCCGCCGAGCCGCGCCGAGAGCCGGTCCTCCTGCGCGCGCGAGAAGCCGAGCGCCTTGGCCACCTCGCGCGCCGCCGAGCGCTCGCGGTAGGTGATCACGTTCGCGGTCATCGCCGCGCCGCGCGCGCCGTAGCGGGCGTAGACGTGCTGGATCACCTTCTCGCGCTGGTCGCCCGAGGGGAGGTCGAGGTCGATGTCCGGCCACTCGCCGCGCTCCTCGGAGAGGAAGCGCTCGAACAGCAGCTCCATCTTGACCGGGTCGACCGCGGTGATGCCGAGCGCGTAGCAGACCGCGCTGTTGGCCGCCGAGCCGCGCCCCTGGACCATGATCCGCTGCTCGCGGCAGAAGCGCACGATGTCCTGGACGATCAGGAAGTAGCCGGCGAGGTCGAGCTTCTCGATCACCGCCAGCTCATGCTCGAGCTGGCGCTGGGCGCGCGCGGTGAGCGGCCGGAAGCGGGCGCGCGCGGCGTTCCAGGTGAGCTGGCGCAGATAGGAGGCGGCGGTCTCGCCCGGCGGCAGCGGGGCGTCGGGGAAGCGGTAGCCGAGGTCGGCGAGCGTGAAGCCGAGGCGGTCGGCCAGCTCGGCGCTCGCCGCCGGCGCCCGGGACAGATCGGCGAACAGCTCGGCCATCTCCGCCGGCCCCTTGACGTGGCGCTCGCGCTGCTCGGCGAGCAGGCGCCCGGCGGCGTCGAGCGTCGTGCGGTGGCGGATCGCGGTCAGCACGTCGTGGAGGGGCTTGTCCCCGGGCTTGGCGTAGCGCACGCCGTTGGTCGCCACGATGGGCAGGCGGAGACTGCGCGCCAGCTCGACCAGCGCCCGGTTGCGGTGCTCCTCGGCGCGCAGGCGGTGGCGCTGCAGCTCGACGTGGAGGCGGCCGGGGAAGGCGGCGGCGAGCCGCTCGAGCGTCCGGCGGGCGGCCGCGGCGCCGCCGGCGGCGAGCGCGCGGGCGAGCGGCCCCTCGTCGCCCCCGGTCAGGCAGTGGAGGCCGCCCGCGTGCTCCTCGATCAGCGGCCACGCGGCGCACGTTGCGCCTTTGCCGGGGCGGTTCGGAGTC
>CAZNIX010000332.1:0-5752 GCA_964573125.1 uncultured Thermoanaerobaculia bacterium | reverse complement strand
GCCGGCCGCGCCGGCGACGCCGAGCGCGCCGGCGGCGGCGGCGAGGACCAGGCTCTCGGCGAGCGCGTCGGCGGCGAGCCGGCGGCGGCCCGCGCCGAGCGCCACGCGCACCGCGGTCTCGCGCTGGCGCGCCTCGCCGCGGACGACGAACAGGTTGGCGACGTTGGCGCAGGCGATGACCAGCACCACGCCGACCATGCCGAGCAGCATCCACAGCCGCGGCTCGACCGCGCCGACCACCTCGTCGCGCAGGGTCCGCGCCTCGGCGACGAAGCCGGCGCGCGCGAGCACGCGCGACGCCGACTCCTCGGGGAACACCGCCTCGAGGTCGGCGATCAGGCGGTTGAGATCGGCGACCGCGGCCTCGAGGCCGACGCCGGCGCCGAGCCGGGCGAGCGCGCCGGAGCCAAACGCCCCCAGCTCGTCGGGCTCCGGGGCGAGCGTCGCCGCCGCCCACAGCTCGGCGTCCTCGGGGAAGCGCAGGCGGGGCGGCGCCACCCCGACCACCTGGTGGGCGACGCCGTCGAGCTGGATTGTGCGCTCGAGGATCTCCGGGTCGGCGCCGAACCGCCGGCGCCAGAGCGCGTCGGTGAGCACCGCCACCGCCGGCGCGCCCGGCTTCTCGTCGTCGATCGTGAAGTCCCGCCCGAGCGCGGGCGGCACGCCGAGGGTGGCGAAGAACCCGGCGGAGACCTGGGCGCCGGTCAGCCGCTCCGGCTCGCCCTCGCCGGTGAGCGCGGCCGAGCGCGGGCGAAAGAGCGCCATGCGCTCGAACGCGCGGTTGTGCTCGCGGTAGCGGAGGAAGAGCGGCTCGGACTGGCCGATCCCCTCGAGGTCGAGCCCCGGCGCCGAGTGCTGCGCGAGCACCAGCCGCTCGGCGTCCGGGTAGGGGAGCGGCCGCAGCAGGACGCCGTGGACGACGCCGAAGATCGCGGTGTTGGCGGCGATCCCGAGCGCGAGCGTCGCGATCGCGAGCAGGCTGAAGCCCGGATCGAGCGCGAGTCGGCGGACGGCCTGGCGGAGCGGGTTCATCGACGGGTCTCCTTCGACGCCGAGTCTACCCGCGGTCGGAAAGCCGGACGAGTGCGAGAGAGAATTCACGAACCATCTCGTCATCCCGTCTAAGCAGGCGACGGAGAAGACTGCGGCGGCTGGTACCTCGGCGAGCGAGGCCGGGTCGGAAGGCCCGGCGAAAACCCGGTACCGGCGTGGTCGCTGGGAGGCGTGCCTCCCGAAAGGAGAGTCGCGTTGGGCGGAAGGGGAACGGCGGCCGTGGGGGGCCGCTCGGTGGCAGGGTCGGTGCCCGGGCTCGAAGAGCTGTGGGCGGCAACCACCGGGGATCCTCGGGTGAGGGTGGCGGTGCTCGACGGCCCGGTCGATCTCGGTCACCCCTGCTTCTCCGGGGCGTCCCTGAAGCCGGCGCCGACCCTGGCGTCCGGCGGAACCGCCGGCGGGCGGGCGCCGTCCGAGCACGGAACCCACGTCGCGAGCATCCTGTTCGGCCGCCACGACGGGCCGGTGCCGGGGGTGGCCCCGGGTTGCGCCGGCTGGATCCTCCCGGTCTTCTCGGCGACGCCGGACGGCGGCGTCCAACCCTGCTCGCAGCTCGATCTGGCACGGGCGATCCATGAAGCGGTCCGCCTCGGCGCCCGCGTGATCAACATCAGCGGCGGCGAGCTCCAGGACCCGTCTCAAGCCGACCCCTACCTCCATCATGCGGTCGAGGACGCGACGCGGAGCGGCGCGCTGATCGTGTCGGCGGTCGGCAACGACGGCTGCGAGTGTGCCCACGTGCCGGCGGCACTGCCCGGGGTGCTCGCCGTCGGCGGCGTCGACCGCGAGGGCCGTCCGCTGCCGGTCAGCAACTGGGGTGAGCCGCTGTCCCGGCAGGGGATCCTGGCGCCGGCGGCGGAGATCCTGGGCGCGACGCCGGGCGGCGGCACGGCGACCCGGACCGGTACCAGCTTCGCGACGCCGATCGTCTCCGGCGTGGCCGCGCTGCTGCTGAGCCTGCAAATCGCCGACGGGCGAAGTCCCGACGCGGCCGCCGTGCGGGCGGCGCTGCTCGAAAGCGCGTCGCGTTGTCGACCGGAGAGCGCGCCCGAGTGCGCGCGGTTTCTCGCCGGGCTGCTCGATCTGCCGGCGGCGCGCGCGCTGCTCGGGCTCGATCGGCGCTCGGTGGCGGTCCCACGGGTCACGGCCGCCGCGGCCGGACCCGCCGGCGCCGCCCCGGCCGGCCGCGTTCCCATGCCGTCCCGTCCGGAGGAGGCCGGCGAACCCGAGAACGGGCTCGCCGGAGTCGCCGCCCGGACTCCCGATCAACCCGGACCGATCACAGGAGGAGAACCAGTCATGAACGAACAACCGACAGGGGGCCACGACCCGGCGGTCCACGCGGGGTCGGCTCCCGCCATCGCCGCCTGCGCAGCGACCCCAGCGTCCGCAACGCCACCGTCCACGCCGTCATCCCATGGTCCCGCGGCCGTCGGCCCAGGGGCCGATTCCGGCCAGCTTCCGAGCGAGAGCGAGGCCGCGAATGCCGGCGGTGACGTGCGCCCGGCCTGTGCCTGCCAGGGCGGCGGCGGCCTCGTCGCCGGCGGCAGATCCGCCCACCTGGCGCCGCCGGGAACCGGTGCCGCTCCGGCCACCCGGCCCAGCCAGGCGGGCGGCCAGGGCGACCTCTGGCAGGGTTCCGTGCCGCAGCAGTCGCTCGCGTTCGTCCTGGGCCGGCTCGGCTACGACTTCGGCACCGAGGCGCGGCGCGACTACTTCGTCTCGCAGATCGACCCGGAGAGCCCGTTCAAGGTCTACAACCCCGTGGAGATGGCCAACTACCTCGGCCACATCCAGCACGAGGGCCTGAGCTACTGGGAGGAGCTCTTCGGGGAGACCACGGCCAAGCAGTCGCACCCCGAGGACGCCAACGCCCTGATCTGGACCCTGGTGATCGACCAGGAGCCGGTCTACGCGATCCTCCCGCAGGACCAGTACGCGGCGATCTCCTTCTTCTCCCTGGTGCAGTTCCTGTGGGACCAGGAACACGAGGAGGTCGACCGGGTGGCGGTCGCGGGCACCGTCACCGGCGCGGTCCGCCTGCTCAACGGTGCGGTGGTGCCGACCATCGCGCCGGTGACCCGCGGCCTGTTCGACTGGAACATCAAGGCGCTCTACGAGGCGCTGAAGGGCGGCGAGAAGGGCGGCGACAAGGAGAGCAAGGAGAAGAAAAAGCCCGCCGCGAACGACGGCGAAGGGCGCACCGAGGCCGAGTTCCGCAGCTTCCTCGTGCGCGTCTACGAGGAGCTGCGCAACCTCGGGGTCTCGTCGAGCGACCGGGCGCTCAACTTCGCGGCCACCAACGCGTTCCAGGTCTACCACATCTTCAAGGACGCCTGCGAGAAGGGTCTCCGCCTCGACAAGTTCAACACCCGGCGCAGCCCGATCTGCCGGCGCGACTCCGACTGCTGGGACGTCGGCATGCTCTTCTTCGACCCCAAGAAGCTGATCGAACAGGCCCGGCGGTTCTACCAGTTCACGATCGACGTCAGCGACGTGGTGCCGGTGCAAGTCGGTGATCTGCGCCAGTACGACGTCTACACGGACCCGTTCGGCGGCTGAAGCCGCGGCCGGTGGGAGCGGCGGCGCGCTGCCGCCGCGCCAGGCCGGCGCCGGACGAAACCAGATACGACGAAACCAGAGAGGAGGAAACCATGCGGTGCATGAAGCAGACGCCGGGAGTGACCCGGGGGGCGGCGCCAGGCGTGGCCGCGGCGGCGCAACCCGGCGCCGTCCTGCCGGCGCGGGCGGACCTGCGAGACCTGATGAAGCTCAGCCCGTTGTTCGCCGCCGGCGTGATGCAGAGCCTGAGGTGAGCGGTGGCCGAGCGGCCGGCCGCCGCCCAGGCCAACAACGGACCCGATGAAGGAGGAGTCACGTGAGACCGATCAACCAGAGCCCGGGGGTGTCGCGGGACGGCGCCGTTCGGGCCGCCGAGGCGATGGCCTCCGGCGTGGCGCCGAGCATCGACCTGGCCTCCCTGGGGAGCGCCATCCTCTCGGCGATCAAGACCTACGGACCGACCGCCGCCTGCGCGGTGTGCAAGGCAGCGTGCGGGTGACCATGAAGCTGCCACCCCTGGAACGAGGCGTCAACCTCGCCCTGCTCCTGTTCGGCCCGCAGGCCGCCTGCAGCGGCGTCCCCTACGACGGGGATCTCGCTGCGCTGCTCCGCCGCACCCTGAGCTCGCCGCTGCGCTGCAGCCGGGCGCGCGCCACGGCGCCCGGTTTCGGCACGGCGAGCCCGGGCATCCGGCTCGCGTTCTGAGGCGGGCCCGGCGGCCGGGCGGAAAGTGATCCGGGCGCGAGCTCGCAGGCCGGCCCGGCGCGTGCCGGGCCGCCGACCGATAACCCGCGGCGCCATTCCGGAGCCGCACCGACGGAAGGAGGATCCGCCATGAAGATGATGAAGCAGAACCCGGGCGTCGACCGCGATCTCAACGCCGCCGCCCAGGCCGCCCGCGAGGGCGCGGTGGTGCCGTGCGACACGATCGACGACATCTTTCGCGTCGCCCAGGGCGTCACCGGCACCCTCGGCAACCTCACGGGCCTCGCCGCCCCGTTCCTGAGCCTGATCTAGGGCCGGGTCAGTGGCCGGACCCGGCGGCCGGAGCGATTCCGGTCGCCGGCCGCCGGGTCCGGACGTGCGGTCTCACCCTCCGCCTCCCCGCGGCATCCGATGTTGGACGGCGTCCGCTACTACGTTGCCCTCGGGCTGTTGCTGACGGTGCCGGGCGCAGCCCTGCCCTGGTTGCTCGTCCATCCCTTCATCGACACCTGGCGCCGGATCGGGCCGGCGCGAACCTACGCCGCGTTGACGGCGTTCAAGCTGCTCCTGGCCGCGGCGGCGTTCGCGCTCCGGCGGCCGTTGCTCGAGATCGAGTTCGGGTTCCGGCCGATGCTGGCGTTGTCGGGCGTGGGGATCGGTCTCCTGGGGGTCGCTCTCGACCGGGCCCGCTGCCGCGACCTTCCCGACCGTGCGGTCCAGGGTCTACCGGAGCTGACCGCGACTCCCGGAGCGCCGGGCGAGTTGGCGACCGACGGCGTCTATGCCCGGCTGCGCCATCCTCGCTACGTGGCCGTCGTGCTGAATCTCACCGCTTGGGCGCTGCTCACCAACTACCTCGCGGCCTATGCGCTGGTGGGATTGACCGTGGTCGCGGTGCTGCTCATCGTGCCATTGGAAGAGCGCGAGCTCACTGCCCGCTTCGGCGACGTCTACCGGCGTTACCGGGAGCTGGTGCCCGCCTTCGTACCGCGCCGGTGGTAGCCGCGTCGTCAGGACCGTAGACGATCGAGTGCGGTCTCGACCGCGGCGCGGCGCGGGTGCAGGTGTGCGGCGAGTGCCGCCTGGCAAGGGCGCCGCCCGCGAGGGGTCGGCGCGCGGTCGCCCGCGGGTCGGCCCGCGCCCCGACGGTGGCACTGGAGGGGATGGCAACCGATCGAGTCGAGCGCCGCGTGCGGTGTGCCGGGTCGCAGTCGTCGCGGCGCCGCGGGCTCGAGACGGCGGGTTCCGGCGGCAGGGCCTCGGAGCTGGAGTAGGATCGGCGCGCCTCCGAACCGTCGAGTCGATGCGCTCAACCGGCCGCCGCCGGCGGCGATCCACCGCTCGCGGGGCGCGCCTCGCGGCGCTCGCCCTGCTCGCCCCGCTCGCTCTCCCGGCGGCCGGGCCCGCACCGCTCCGCGCCGAGGCCGGCGAC
>CAZNIX010000331.1:0-5760 GCA_964573125.1 uncultured Thermoanaerobaculia bacterium | reverse complement strand
CGGCGCGCGCGCCGGCGGCCGCCGGCCGCGCCGCCGCCGTCCTCGCCCACCTCCTCGCCCTGGTGGTCCTCGCCGCCGCCGGCGCCGCGCTGGTGCGCTCGCCGGCCGGCTTCCTCCTCCCCTTCCCCTGGCAGGAGGGCGAGCGCGGCGCCGAGGCCGCGGTGCGCTTCGACGCCACCGCGCTGCGCATCGACCGCGCGGCCAAGACCTGGTTCCTGCTCGAGGGCGGGTTCCCCGAGAGCCTCGGCCGCCTGATCGGCCCCGGGCTGCTCGGCGGCGGCGACCTGACCGCCCCCGACGGCCGCCCCTACGCCTACGCCTCCGGCCCCGACGCCTACCGCCTGCGCCCCGCCGAGACCCCCGAGGACGCCGGCCACGGCGAGGCGATCAGCGGCAACTTCCTGCTCGACCCCGACTTCCAGGCCGCCGCCGGCGCCGGCCAGGCGCCGCCGCTGGTGCTGCTGGACTAGCTTCGCTCGGCTGGCCAACTCCGACCGAACGAGTCGAGTTGGGCCGGAGTTGGCCAGGCCTGCGACCCTTGTGGCACGCGAGCTCGGCGAGCGTGCCGCTAGAACGCCGGCAGGATGTCGCCCAGGTGGCGGGGCAGCACCTCGTACTGGGCCAGGAACTGGGCGCTGAAGCCGCGCACCCGGATCTCGCGTCCGGGCGCGATGTAGGGGAGGCGGAACGGGTTGATCCCGGTCGAGGCGGGGATGAAGATCTGGGTCTCGCCGCTGCCGTCGTCGACGAACACGCTGTAGCCGAACGGCAGATCGTTGGTCGGCCCCGAGGTCACGGTGCCCTCGACGACCACCAGCAGCCCCTCGGTGTCCTCGCTCACGTCGCCGGTGGCGACCGGGGTCGCCGGCACCGCGGCGAAGCCGAACAGCGGGTCGACGCCGCTCGCGTCGGCGGGCCGGATGACCAGCAGGCCGAAGCCGTCGTCGTCGAGCGTGCCGGTGACCCGCACCCGGCGCAGCAGGTTGAGGCCGGCGTCGAAGCTGGTGCTGACGTAGATGCCGGCGGTCGCGTCCTGGAGCGCGAAGCCGCGGTCGAAGGTCGATGAGGTGAAGGCCGCGGTGGGGACGGTGACCGCCCCCTGGACGGTGACCTCCGTGCCCAGCGGGAGGTCGCGGGCGTCGGCGATCGAGATCGTCTGGGCGCCGGCGGCGGCGTGGACGGCGAACAGCAGGGCGGCGAACAGGGCGACGCGGGTGCGGATCACGGGTTTCTCCTTGGAGTGGGTCGTTTCCGGGTCGGTGGTTCGGTCGTCGAGTCGGCGCATTGCCAGCTCTTCGTTTTATCGAGCGTAGCAAATTCAGGATAAGAGTGCGAGCCCTTGAGGTGTGACGAAACGGCGGCCGCCGATCCGGGAATAAACCTGAGTCTGATCTTGTCAAGGAGCTTGTGAGCGCTGGGTTGACAGCACCCCACTAAGGTCCTAGACTGGCCGGCACCCACGAGAGACGCATCCACGACGACTGCACCCGCATGGGAGGGCCGGCGGCCCCCCGCGGTCGATTCGCGAAGGAGGAGACAACGTTGAGCAAGATCATCGGCATCGACCTCGGCACCACCAACAGCGTGGTCGCCGTGATGGAAGGCACCGAGGCCAAGGTCATCCCCAACGCCGAGGGCAACCGCACCACGCCCTCGGTGGTCGCGTTCACCAAGAGCGGCGAGCGCCTGGTCGGCCAGGTCGCCAAGCGCCAGGCGGTGACCAACCCCGAGAACACGGTGTTCTCGATCAAGCGCTTCATGGGGCGCCGCTTCGACGAGGTCAGCGAGGAGATGAAGATGGTGCCGTTCGCGGTCGAGCGCACCGAGGGCGGCGTGCGCGTCCGGGCCGGGGGCAAGACCTACTCGCCGCCCGAGATCTCGGCGATGATCCTCGGCAAGCTCAAGCAGGCGGCCGAGGACTACCTGGGCGAGAAGGTCGAGAAGGCGGTGATCACCGTCCCCGCCTACTTCAACGACTCCCAGCGCCAGGCGACCAAGGACGCCGGCAAGATCGCCGGCCTGACCGTCGAGCGGCTGGTCAACGAGCCGACCGCGGCGGCGCTCGCCTACGGTCTGGACAAGAAGAAGGACCAGACGATCGCGGTCTACGACTTCGGCGGCGGCACCTTCGACATCTCGATCCTCGAGGTCGGCGAGGGGGTGGTCGAGGTCAAGGCGACCAACGGCGACACCCACCTGGGCGGCGACAACATCGACCAGCGGATCATCGACTGGCTGCTCGCCGAGTTCAAGAAGGACCAGGGGGTCGACCTCGCCAAGGACCCGATGGCGCTGCAGCGGCTCAAGGAGGCGGCCGAGAAGGCCAAGATCGAGCTGTCGAGCGCGCAGGAGACCGACGTCAACCTGCCGTTCATCACCGCCGACGCCTCGGGGCCCAAGCACCTCAACATCCGGCTCACCCGCCCGAAGCTCGAGCAGCTCGTCGAGGACATCGTCCAGCGCTCGGCCGGGCCGTGCAAGCAGGCGCTCAAGGACGCCGGGCTCGACGCCGCGAAGATCGACGAGGTCGTGCTGGTCGGCGGCCAGACCCGCATGCCGGCGATCCAGAAGCTGGTCACCGAGCTGTTCGGCAAGGAGCCGCACAAGGGGGTCAACCCGGACGAGGTGGTGGCGGTCGGCGCGGCGATCCAGGGCGGCGTGCTGCGCGGCGACGTCAAGGACGTGCTGCTGCTCGACGTCACCCCGCTGTCGCTCGGCATCGAGACCCTGGGCGGAGTGGCGACCAAGCTGATCGACCGCAACACCACGATCCCGACCAAGAAGAGCGAGGTGTTCTCGACCGCGGCCGACAACCAGACCTCGGTCGAGGTCCACGTGCTCCAGGGCGAGCGCGAGTTCGCGCGCGACAACCGCACGCTCGGCCGCTTCCACCTGGTCGGCATCCCGTCGGCGCCGCGCGGCATGCCGCAGATCGAGGTCAGCTTCGACATCGACGCCAACGGCATCGTCAACGTCTCGGCCAAGGACCTCGGCACCGGCAAGGAGCAGAAGATCACGATCACCGCCTCGAGCGGGCTGTCGGACTCCGACATCGAGCGCATGGTCGGCGAGGCCGACTCGCACCGCGAGGAGGACAAGAAGCGGCGCGAGACGGTCGAGGCGCGCAACCGCCTCGACTCGCTGGTCTACTCGACCGAGAAGACCTACGAGGAGAACCGCGACAAGCTCTCCGCCGACGACAAGGGGGCGCTCGAGGGCGCGCTCGCCGAGGCCAAGAAGGCGCTCGAGGGCGACGACGCCGACGCCATCCGCGCCGCGGCGGGCAAGCTCGAGCAGGCCTCGCACAAGCTCGCCGAGGCGATGTACCGCCAGGCCGCGGAGGCCCAGCAGGCGCAGCAGGCCGCCTCCGGCGGCGGCGCGCAGGCCGGCGGCGGCGCCGCGGCGGCCGGCGGCGAGGACGAGGTGATCGACGCCGAGTACGTCGACGTCGAGGAGAAGAAGGCCGGCTGAGCGCCGGCCTCCGGTCGAGAGGAAGGCACCGAGGCCGACCGAGGACGCCGATGGCGCGACGCAGGCCGAGCCGCCAGTACGTGATGATCAGCGCCGTCGCCGAGCGCTTCGAGATCCACCCCCAGACCCTCCGCCTCTACGAGCGCGAGGGTCTGATCCGGCCGGCGCGGAGCGCGGGCAACACCCGGCTCTACGACGAGGACGCGATCGAGCGCCTGGAGACCATCCTCGCGCTGACCCGGGACATGGGGGTCAACCTCGCGGGGGTCGAGGTGATCCTCAACCTCAAGGACCAGCTCAAGCAGATGCAGGCCGACCTGGACCGCCTGGCCGCCGAGCTGCGCCAGGCCGCCCGCGACCGCGCCGGCGGGATCGCCCGCGCCCACGCGCTGGTCAAGGTCACGTCCGGACTGCCGGTGCGGCGTAGCGGCGGGTAGGGGAGACGAGGCCGGCTCAGGTGCCGGCCGGGTGGAAGACGAGCCGGCCGACGGGCTGGACGTCGATCGCCACGCCGCCGATCCGCTCCGGGATCTTCCGGCGCTCGCTCGGGGGCATCGTTTCCTCGACGTTGACCCGCACCTGGGGCTCGCCATCCGGGCTCCAAGCGACGCCGATCCCGGCGACGCCCGCCGTCTTGGCGAGCAGCTTCTTGGCTTCGTCCTTGGCCGCCAGGGCCTGTTTCATGGTGGTCATCTGAACGGAAAGCCGAAGCCTGTCGGGATGCCGCTGCCTTCGTGATCCACGCCGTCGATCAAACGTGGCCGCCGGCCAATCGGCGATCACCCCGGCTCCGTGGCGCAAATGCTACCATCGCGGAGATGCCAGCTAGCCAGGCCGAAGAGGCGGTGTGCGCCCGCTGCGGCGGCCGGGGGTGGGTAGTCGAGGCCGACGGCGGGGCGGGGAGTGCGCGGCCGTGCTCGTGCCGCGACGAGACACGGTACGCGCGCCTGCTCGCCGCCGCGAACATCCCCGAGCGCTACCGCAACTGCAATCTCGACTACTTCCAAGTCAACCTCCAGGGCTCGAAGCCGCAGCTCATGCGCGCGCTGGACCTGGCGCGCCGCTACGTCGAGGGTTTCCTGACCGATGGCCGCTTCGTCGAGACCGGCCTGCTATTCGTCGGACCGCCTGGGGTGGGCAAGACCCATCTGGCGACGGCAGTGCTCACCGGGGTGATCCGCCGGTACGGCGTGAAGGGGCGGTTTGCCGACTTTGCCACGCTGATCCACCAAATCCAGTCCACCTTCGATCCCCGCTCGCCGGAGTCCAAACGCGAGCTGCTGGATCCGGTGATCGAGGCCGAGCTGCTAGTGCTGGACGAGCTGGGCGTACAGAAGGCGACCGGCTGGGTCAACGATCTGCTCTACCTGATCGTCAACGCCCGTTACACCCGGCGCCGGCCCACGATCTTCACCACTAACTACCGGCTAGATCCGGCGTCCGAGCCGGCGCGGCGCGAGGCAGCCTCACTAAACGAGGCCCATGAACCACCGGCCGCCAACCGATTCGCTCTGCTGTCCGAGCGGATCCCGCCCATGCTGGTGTCGCGCCTCCACGAAATGGCGAGGCCGGTCGTCCTGACCGGGGTCGAGGACTTCCGGCGCCTCTACAAGGTCCATCCGCCAGGCTTGGAGCCGCGCTGAGGCGGGCGATGACAGTTTGCGCGGTGCGACCACCGGGGGCCCGGGCCGTACCCGGTCGGCCGCCCTCCCAATCCGAACCGTTCACGTCCGGCTCCGGCTTCACGGCCCCCTCCATCCGTGAGCTAGTTCTCGCCGGGATCGCCGCCGCGCGCGCCAACCCGGCGCTGGTCGCGGCGCGCTTCGGAGGGGAGCTGCTCGCCTCCGCGCTCGCCGCGGCCGGGACGCTGGCGCCGGCGGTCGCGCTCTTCGGTCCCGGCTTCGCCGAGCGCTTCGCGCCGCTCGGCGCGGGGTTCCGGGCGCGCGACGCCGACGTGCTGGCGGTGGCGGTGCTCGATCTCGCCGATGCCGTGGCGGCGGCGCCCGGGCGGCTGGCGGCGGGGGTGGTCGCGCTGGTCGTTCTCTGGACGGCGGCGTTCTTCGTCTACTGCTGGTTCCAGGGGGGCGTCTACGGCGTGCTCGCAGCGGCCGACTGCGCCGCGGCGCCCGCAGGCGGATCCGGCGACGCGCCGGTCCTGCCCGGCGCCGGCGGCGCGCCGGTGCTGCCGGGCTTCGCCGGTGGTGCCCTCGTCACGCCGGTTCTGCCCGGTGCCCTCGGCACGCCGGTCATGCCCACCGCCACCCGCGCCTCGTCGCCCGCCGCCGCCGG
>CAZNIX010000330.1:0-5767 GCA_964573125.1 uncultured Thermoanaerobaculia bacterium | reverse complement strand
CGGCCGCCGCCGCGGCAGCGGTGCGCACGAACTCGCGCCGGGTCAGCGGCCTCGGGGGCGGGCGCCGGCGTAGCGCCTCCCCGGCCAGCTCGGCAACCGGGCGACCGGTCGTGAGCTCGAGCCGTGCGAGGCGGAGCGCGCGCTCGAGGGCGCGGAAGAGGGGCGTGCGGGACACGGCGGCGGAGTCTAACCCCGCGCGGTCGCACGCCGCGCGCGCCCCATTTGACCCGCCGCGACCCGCTGGGCGACAATGTGACAGGCTCGAATCCGCGGTGTGACACAACCGAGTCAGGAGGCACGAGATGACGCATCTTGGCGCAAGAACTGTACTCGTCGTCCTGGGGATCGCGATCCTCGTCGCCGGTGTCCCGGCGCTGGCGCAGGAGGGCGAGCCGCCGCCGGCGCCGGAAGGCGCCGAGGCCGCCGAGCCGGAGCCCGAGGCGCCGGCCGCCGAACAGCGTGAGGGCTTCGCCGAGGTGATCACGGTGACCGCCCGCAAGCGCGAGGAGTCGCTGCAGGAGGTGCCGTTCTCGATCGTCGCCCAGAACGAGGAGGAGCTGCGCGACCGCGGCGTCCAGGACCTCGAGGGCGTGGCCGCGAACGTCGGCGGCTTCACGATCCAGAACCTCGGCCCCGGCCAGAGCCAGGTCGCGATGCGCGGCATCTCCGCCGGCCAGATCGTGCGCGACCAGCCGGGCGTCAAGGAGCAGGTCGGCGTCTACCTCGACGAGTCGGTGGTCTCGCTCTCGCTGTTCACCCCCGACATCGACCTCTTCGACATGTCGCGCGTCGAGGTGCTGCGCGGCCCGCAGGGGACGCTTTTCGGCTCGGGCTCGCTCTCCGGCACCGTGCGCTACATCACGAACCAGCCGGTGATCGGCTCCTCCGACGGAGTCGGCGAGTTCAGCCTCAGCTCGATCGACGGCGGCGACGTCGGCGGCAGCGCCAAAGTCGCGGTCAACGTGCCGCTCGGCGACACCTCGGCGATGCGCGTGACCGCCTACTACAACGAGGTCGCCGGCTACATGGACGCCGTGCAGCCGAACCTCTCGGTGAGCGAGGACGTCAATAGCGGCTCCCGCACCGGCGCACGGGTGACCTTCCGCTTCCAGCCCAGCGAGCGGCTGACCGTGACCCCGCGCCTCTTCTACCAGGAAATGGACATGGACGGCTGGAACCGGATCGACGACTACAACATCCTGGCCAACCCGTTCACCACCACCCGCCCGGCGGTCAATCTCGGGGAGCGCGAGCAGTTCACCCAGTTCGAGGAGCCGACGACCGACGAGTTCCTGCTCGCCGACTTCACCGTCGAGTACGCCTTCGACGCCGCGACCCTGACGTCGATCACCTCCTACACCGACCGCGACGTCCTGGTCGTGCGCGACGCCACGGCGCTGACCGCGAGCGTCACCGGCGGCACGATCGCCCTGCCCGAGAACATCTATACCCTCGACGCGCCGCTCTTCGACGACAGCACCGTCCAGGTGCTGACCCAGGAGTTGCGGCTGTCGGGCGAGCGCGACCGCCTGAACTGGGTGGCCGGCGTCTTCTACAGCGACATCGAGCGCGACTACGGGCAGAGCCTGCCGGTCACCGGCTTCGAGGCGCTCTCCGGCATTCCGACCGCCGGCAACTTCGGCGCCGCCCGGGACGTCCTGTTCTTTTCCGACCTCGACTACGAGTTCGAGCAAGTCGCGCTCTTCGGCGAGCTGACCTGGGCGGTCAACGACCGCTTCGACCTCACCGGCGGCGTGCGCTTCTACGACTTCGAGGAGACCCGCACCCAGACCTTCGACGGCCTGTTCGCCGACCCCGGAACCACCACCGGTTCGACCACCGCCGACGGCTTCGCGCCGCGCCTGATCGCCTCCTACCGGGCGACCGACACCACGACCCTCAACGCCCAGGTCTCCCAGGGGTTCCGGCTCGGCGGCATCAACGATCCGCTCAACGTCCCGCTCTGTTCGCCGCAGGACCTGATCACCTTCGGCGGCCGCGAGACCTGGGAGGACGAGACGGTGTGGAACTACGAGGTCGGCTCGAAGTCGACGTTCGGCGGCGGGCGCGGCACCTTCAACGTCGCCGCCTTCCACATGGATATCGAGGACCTCCAGGCGACCCTCACCGCCGGCACCTGCTCGTCGCGCGTCGTCTTCAACGTGCCGGAGGCCACGAGCACGGGGATCGAGCTCGAGTTCGCGGCGGCGCCGACCAGCTCCTTCGACTTCGCGGTGTCGACCAGCTACACCGATTCCGAGCTGAAGTCGACGCTGACGTCGACGGACGCGGCCGGCAACGTCACCGTCGTGGCGGGGATCCAGGACGGCAACCGCCTGCCGACCGTGCCCGAGTTCCAGCTCGCCGCGGCGGCCAACTACCGCTGGCAGATGAGGCACGGCTGGGTCGGCTACCTGACCGGCACCTTCCAGCACATCGGCTCGCGCTTCACCCAGATCGGCGACCAGGCCGCGGGCTTCGGAACCGTCAACCTCCTGGCCTTCCCCGGCGTCATCGGCGGGCCGCTGACCCAGAACACGTTCACCTTCAACCCGGAGCTGCCGTCCTACGAGATCGTCAACCTGCGGCTCGGCTTCCTCCACGAGAAGTGGGACGCCGCCCTGTTCGTCAACAACGCCACCGACGAGGTCGCCCTCCTGGCCCTGGACCAGGAGCGCGGCACCCTCGCCCGCGTCGGCTACCTGACCAACCAGCCGCGGACCTTCGGGGTCAACACCAGGGTCCGGTTCTAGCGGAGGGGGCGGTCAGCCCCCTTCCCCTCTCGCTCTCGCCTCCGCCGGATCCGCCGGTGGAGGCGGGAGTCCGCCCACCGTTCGTGGTAGACTCCGCCGAAGATATTTAAAGATCGAAAAGTATTGATGTTTCGGATGTGGATGGGCTGTTTCCCGGGGAGGGGTCGGTGACCGACCACGCCGCGGCTTCGGTTCCCGCCGGGGGCCCCGTCCGGCCGCCGGGCGGGGCGGCCGCGCCGGACGGGCCGATCGAGGAGGCGATCCGCCGGTTCCAGGCCGGGAGCGACCGCGAGGGCGCGTTCCGCCTCCTCTACGAGACCTACTTCCACCCCCTCCACCGCTTCTTCGCGCGCAAGGGCCTGGCGCCCGAGGAGTGCCGCGACCTCACCCAGGAGACCTTTCTCGGGATTTACCGGGGGTTGAAGGGGTACGAGCACCGGCAGCGCTTCACCGCCTGGCTCTACCAGGTCGCCACCACGGTGTTCCTCAAGAAGCTGCGGCGGGCGGCGACGGCGAAGCGGTCGGCGGTCGAGGTCTCGCGCGACGGCATGGACGCGCCCGAGTCCGCCCTCGCCGTCCCCGGCCGCCAGCTCGACGAGATGCTCGACCAGGAGCGGCGGCGCGCCCTGCGCGCGGCGGTGGCCGAGCTGCCCGAGCAGATGCGTGACTGTCTGACCCTACGCTTGTACCACCAGCTCGCCTACCATGAGATCGCGACGGTCAAGAGGATCTCGATCGAGACGGTCAAGGCGCACCTGTTCCGGGCGCGCAAAAAGCTCCAGGAGCGGCTGGCGGGACTCGTGCTCGAGGATCTGGAGGAGGAGTGACGGCGTGACGAACCGGCCGATCGTCGACGAGGAGGCGCTGCGCGCCGCGCTCGCCGAGCGCGCGCTGGAGGACGCGGCCGCGGCGCCCCGGGCCGCTTCGGGGTCCGTTGCCGGGGCCCAGGCGCCGACGCCCGATCCCGAGGAGCTGCTCGACTACCTCGCCGGCCGGCTCGCCGCGGAGGACGCGCAGCGGGTCGAGCGCCGCCTGGTCGCGGATCCCCAGGCGGCGCGGGCGCTCCTCGATCTCGCGGAGTTCGAGGCGGCGGCGCGGGAGGTCGGGGGCGGCGAGCGCGGCGAGGAGGGCGGCGAGGCGCTCCCGGTCGACCTCGCGGTGCGGGCGGGGTGGCGGGACCTGCGCGGCCGGCTGGCAGCGGCCGGGGCCCCGTCGCGGCGCCCCGGCCCGAGGGCGCCCTGGTATCTGGCCGCGGCGCTGGCGGTCGTCGGGCTCGGCCTCGGCTACCGGGTGTGGCAGCTCCAGGAGGAGCTGGGGCGACCGGCCGCGGTCGCGGTCAGCCTCGACCTGCACGCCAGCACGCGGGCGGGGGGCGCGGGGCCGGAGGTCGAGTTGGCGAGCGGTGAGCGGCTGCTGGTGGTGCTCGAGCCCGCCGCGCGCTGCGACGCCTACCGGGCCGTGATCGAGCGCACCGAGGGCGGGGATCGCGTCACGGTCCCGGGCCTGGTTCGCGACGCGCAGGGCATGCTGCTGTTCCACTGGACGCCGGCGCCGGGCGCATACACCCTGACGCTTTCCGGCTGCGAGGGCGGGCGCGAGCCGGAGGTGCACCGCTTCCGGGTGGCGCGGTCGCCGCCCGGCAGACCGGGGGATGGCCGCTAGCGCCTCGCCGGCGGCGGTCGTTCTGACCTGCGCCGCGATCCTGCTCGCCGCCTGCGGGGGCGGGGAGGAGCGGGCGGCGACCGCGGCGGCGCCCGCCGGCGGGCCGGCGGCGGTGGGCGAGACCGGACCCGCTCCGGCCGAGGAGCTGCGCCCGGGCGGCGCCCCGGTGAGCGCCGACCTCGCCCCCGGCGAGACCCACCGCTACCGCCTCCCCCTCGAGCGCGACCAGTTCGTGCGCCTGGCGGTCGAGCAGCAGGGGGTCGACGCCGCGGTCGCGCTGGCGGTGCCCGGCGGCGAGCTCCTGGTCGAGGCCGACGGGCCGCTCGGCGGTCACGGCGCCGAGCTGGTGCTCGCGGTCGCCGGGCGAGCGGGCGAGTACGAGCTGACCGTGCGCGGCGGCGGCTCGAGCCGGCCCGGCCGGTACGCGGTGCGGATCGACGCCCCGCGCCCCGCCACCGTCCGGGACCGGCGGGTCTCCGCGGCCTTGCTGCGCTATGCCGCCGCCGCCCACCTGAATGGGGAGGAGAGGGTCGCGCGCCTGAGCGAATCGCTGGCCGAGTGGCGGGAGCTGGGCGAGAGGCGTACGAGCGCAGCGGCGCGCGCTGGCCCGCGGCCCGCGCCCGGCTCGGCCGGGCGGACATGCTGGCGAGGATGACGCGGGCCGAGGAGGCGGTCGCCGAGTACCGGATCGCCCTCGGCCTGGCGCAGGGGTTGGACGACCCGGGGCTCGAGGCGGTCCTCCACCACGGCATCGGGCGCGCGCAGAAGGACCAGGGCGAGCTGCAGGCCGCGCTCGACCACTACGAGGCGGCGCTGGAGCGGTTCCCCGACGACGAGCGTCTGCAGCGGGCCTTCACCCTCCACGAGCTCGGGGTTCTGCTCGCGCGCTACCTCGGCGAGGAGCCCCGGGGCCGGCGGCTGCTGCGGTCGGCGCTCGAGGTCTGGCCGGAGCGGGAGTCGCGCCGCCGTGCCTTCACGCTCAACCAGCTCGGTCAGCTCGCCTACGAGCGCGGCGAGCCGGAGGCGGCCCGCCGCCGCTTCGAGGAAGCGCTCGGGCTGTGGGCGGAGGGCGATCCCTGTGACTCCGCCGTCGCTCTCGCCCGCCTCGCCCTGGTCGAGCAGGCCGGTGGCGACCCGGAGTCGGCGGAGCGCCGGCTGGCCGAGTCGGCCGCGGCCCTCGAGCGGCGGTCCTGCCCGGCGCGGGAGGCGACGGTCCGCCTGCTCGGCGGGGCGCTCGCCGAGGGGCGCGGCGACGGCGAGACGGCGCGCGCGCGCTACCGGCGGAGCCTGGAGCTGTACGCGGACTGGGGCGACCGGATCGGGCAGGCCCAGAGCCTGGCCGGGATCGCCCG
>CAZNIX010000329.1:5534-5776 GCA_964573125.1 uncultured Thermoanaerobaculia bacterium | reverse complement strand
ATGCCCACGAACCCCGCCCCGATCGCCCACAACCCCACGACCGCCGGCGCCCACGCCCCGGCTCCGCGTCCTGGAATCGCTCCACTGGGTTTCAACCCCGAGGCAAGGCACTCTCCCCCGAGCGGCGATGACCCCATCCCACCCATCTCCGCCGGTTCACCAGCCTCGAAGCCCGCTTCGGCAAGGAGGGCCGGCCGGCGGGCGCCCAACCCTCCAGCACCAGCCACCTCCCCCGCCGCCAC
>CAZNIX010000329.1:0-5524 GCA_964573125.1 uncultured Thermoanaerobaculia bacterium | reverse complement strand
CCAGGCCGCTCCAGGAACCTCCCGTCTCGCCCACGGCATGGAGGGCCGGTCGGTGGGCGCCCCTCCCGCAACCTCCGACCTCGCCCACGGCAAGGAGGGCCGGCCGGTGGGCGCCCCTCCCAGCCAGCTCTGAGCAAGCGCAGCACGGGCAGGTGCTGAAGGCGTCGCCGACCCCCGCGCGCAGCGAAGCGCAGGCGCGAGCAACGCCCCCTGGAGTTTCGAGAGCGAGCGCCGGTGGCTGGGAGGGGCGCCCACCGGCCGGCCCGGAGCTCCCCCCGGCGAGTACCGCCGCCTGCGAAGGGCGCCCATCGACCGCCCCGGCGGTCGTCGCGGCAACGGCGCGCCACGGCGCCCACTCCCCGAGCAGCGCCCCCGCGCTCACCGGCGAGGCGAGATCCACCGGCAGCACCAGCCGCAGCAGCACCAGCGCCCACAGCCCGTGATGCAGCCGCGGCGACGCCCCCGCGAACAGCCGGCACACCGCCCACACCGCGCCGAACACCACCCCCGCGAACAGCGCCTCCCGCCCCGCCGCGGCAAGCACCCCCGCGCACACCTCGGCCACCCACGCCGCTGCGCTCCCGCTCATCGCCCCCCCTCGCCTTCCTCCGCCCCCTCGGCCTCCTCGAGCAGCCGCGACAGCTCCGCCACCTCCTCCGCGCTCAGCGCCTCGCTGCGCGCAAAGAGCGGCAACACCGCCGCCGAGTCCAGCTCGAGCACCCGCTCGGCGAAATCGCGCACCAGGCGCGCCAGCCCGAGCGGGCGGCTGATCCGCGGGCGGTAGAGATAGACGCCGTGGAAGCTCCCACGCTCGAGCAGCCCCTTCTTGACCATCCGGTCGAGCACCGTCCGGGTCGTCGAGTAGGCCCAGCCCTGATCGGCCGCGAGCCGCTCGTGCACCTCGCGCGCCGCGAGCCGCCCCTCCTCCCACAGCACCTTGAGCACCTCCAGCTCCGACCGCGCCACCTCCGGCAACCCGCGTCCGCGCATGCGCTCCGCCTCCTCGCTCCCGATCCCGGCCCGCTCCGGTCTGATCCGGTCGGATCCGATCTGATCCGGTATCGTCCGACCCGCTCTGTCTAGACCATAGCACACTCGCTACACGAGTAGCAACACCTCCCCGGCCGTCCTCCCGGCCCGCCCCGCCGGAGCGCCGGTTTGCCGCCCGCCGAAAACCGCGCGTAGACTCCGCACCTGCGATGAAGCGCCGCGCCGCCCTCGCCGCCCCGGCCCTGCTCGCGGCGCTCGCCGCCCACTCCGCCGCGCCGCCCGCCGGCGCCGGCACCGTCCAGGACTTCGACGCCCCCGGCACCCCCTACCTGCTCGGCCAGCAGGCCAACCCGCCGGCGCCCGAGGTGCTCGCGGGCGGCGGCGCCGACGGCAGCTTCCTCCGCCTCGCGTTCGACACCGCCGACCCGCCGAACGTCGGCAGCGCCGATTTCGAGCGCACCGACCCCGGCCCGGCATGCGCGATCGCCGCCGGGTTCGACTTCCGCATCACCCCCGGCAGCGGGCGCGCCGACGGCCTCGGGTTCGCGCTGCTCGACGCCGGCGTCTACGGACCCGCAGGCATGGTGCCGCCGCCGCCCCCGTTCTTCATCCCCGAGGAGCCGAACTTCGTCCGCTCGCTCGGCGTCGGCTTCGACGTTCACCAGAACCTCGAGCCGGGCGACCCGAACGCCAACCACGTCTCGATCCACTTCGGCGGCGCGCCGGTGGCGATGCTCGACGCCGGCGCGGTCGACCTCGCCTCCGGCGGCTGGATCCACGCCGAGATCGCGGTCGACGCGCTCGCCGGCACGGTCGACGTCGCGCTCACGCCCGAGGGCGGCGCGCCGGTGCTCGTCGCCACCGACCTGCCGGTGCCCGGGTTCGCGCCCTACGAGAGCCGCGTCCATTTCGGCGCCCGCTCGGGCGGCCTCGCCGCCGACCACGACCTCGACAACGTCGCGGTGACCTTCACGCCGTGCCCGCCCGCCCAGGTCGGCGCCTGGTCGCAGGCCGCCGAGTGGCCGCTGGTCGCGATCCACGCCCACCTGCTGCCCACCGGCGAGGTGCTGTTCTGGGACCGTCACGACGTCACCGACGGCGACCCGCGGGCGAACGCGGGAACCGGCGAGGGCACCGGCGAGCCCGCCCACGGCGGCGCCGGCGAGGAGCCGCTCGGCATCGTCGTGCCGCGCATCTGGAACCCGGCGACCGGCGCCCTGCGGCTGGCCGCCGAGCCGCCGTTCGACCTCTTCTGCAGCGGCCACGCCTTGCTCCCCGACGGCCGGCTGTTCGTCGCCGGCGGCCACGTCGTCGACAACGTCGGTCTCGCCGACGCCGCGATCTACGACCCGTTCGCCGACGCCTGGACCGATCTGCCGGACATGGCCGCCGGCCGCTGGTACCCGACCGTCACGCCGCTCGCCGACGGCGACATGCTGGTGGTCTCGGGCAACATCACGGCCGGCCGGCGCGCGCGCATGCCCGAGGTGTGGGACGTCGACCGCGGCGCCTGGCGGCCGCTCACGTCGGCGCTCAAGACGCAGCCGCTCTACCCGTTCATGTTCTTGGTCCCGGACGGCCGCGTGCTCGCCGCCGGTCCGCGGACCGCGGCCGAGGCGCTCGACACCGCGGGCGCCGGGAGCTGGAGCTTCGTCGCCGCCAGCAGCGGCGGCTTCCGCGACTACGGCTCGGCGGTCGCGCTCGCCGACGGCCGCGTGCTGCTGGTCGGGGGCGTCCAGACGCCGCCGACCGCGAGCGCCGAGCTGCTCGACCCCGCGGCGCCGGCGCCGGCGTGGACCTCGACCGGCGCGATGTCGTTCCCGCGCCGCCAGCTCAACGCCACCCTGCTCCCCGACGGCACGGTGCTGGTCACCGGCGGCACCAGCGCGCCCGGATTCAACGACCCCGCGGGCGAGGTGCTGAGCGCGGAGGTCTACGATCCGGCGAGCGGCGAATGGTCGCTGCTCGCGGCCGGGGCGGTGCGCCGGATCTACCACTCGACGGCGGTGCTCCTGCCCGACGCCCGGGTCCTGGTCGCCGGCGGCGGCCACCCGCCCGGCCCCGGCGACGACGCCAGCCACTACGACCACGAGATCTACTCCCCGCCCTACCTCTTCCGCGGCCCGCGGCCGGTCCTCGCCGCCGCCCCCGCGCGCGCCTACTACGGCGAGCCGTTCGCGGTCTCGACCCCCGACCCGGGCGCGATCGCCGACGTCACCTGGCTGCGCCCGGCCTCGGTCACCCACGCGTTCAACATGAACCAGCGGATCAACCGCCTCGCCTTCACCCCGGTCCCCGGCGGCCTCGAGATCACCCCGCCCGCCAACCCCGCGGTCTGCCCGCCGGGCTACTACATGCTGTTCCTGCTCGACGGCCAGGGAGTGCCCTCGGAGGCGAGGTTCCTCCAGGTCCTGCCGCGGACGGCGTTCGCGGACGGCTTCGAGAGCGGGGACGCGTCGGCCTGGTCACAGGCGATCGGGGATTGATCCAACCCTCCGACATTCCGTCCGCGCTAGCGGTCACCGATGCGTCTCTCTCCTTGGACCCGCTGGTCTCCACCACCTGGCGCTGCACTTCTCAGGACGTGGCTCTCTCCTGATGTCAGGCTAGGCGGCACGTCACTTCGGGAACGGTCGCACGGGCGTGGAAACCTGAAGGTTTACACCTCTGACGATAAGCCAAAGGCCAACTACTATCTCGGCGAGACCTATGGGCGCCCAGCCAAGTTGCAGCGCTTTGGCATAGTGCGGAAACAGCAGGGAGCCAAAGCAACTCATCGGGACCAGCACGGACCCCAATAGGCCGAGACCGGCCAAGAACTTCGGGATATAGGTCGATCGGAATAGGAGGTAAAAGAAGAGAGTGGATCCGATACCAAAGAATATCCCGAGGCTATTGAATAGGACCTGATCTGCAGTCGAGTGCAGAGTCACCCACATGGAGAGCTGCGTTCCGTCGAAGCCACCAAGAGAATCACCGCTAGCGTAGAGTTGAAGGACAACAAAACCAAGAACAGCCTGACCTCCGACGAGCGTAGCCTCCAGTAATCTGAAGGTCAACGCAAGCAGCGCGAGATGTCTGTTCAACTGCTTGGTAACTACGAAGAGGCCGACGGCTAAGAACACGATAGACAGGCTGGCGACCGATCCGCTGGAAACCCCAATACGATAGAGGAGCTCGGACTCCGTAATCCTACGGGCGGTCTGAGCGAAGTCTCCGGGCACTCTGAAACGGGTGGTAATAACAACGAATGTCAGGTACGCGGCGTCGACTAATAGGTACATGAAGCCGGCAAGTCTTGCGTACCTGATCTGTGACTCATCGCTGTCAGCGCTTGCCATTCGCGGCCCTCTGCCGGCATATGCTGCCTTGCCTATAACTCAGCAGAGCTTAATGGATCTCAGTACGGGTGTCAAACCCCACACCCCCGCCACCGGGTAGCCGGACGGCTCGGGGGAGTTCACCAGGCGGCTCGATGGCCGGCAGTGGTCCTGTCGGGGAGAGGCGGCGCTTAGGCGACGGGCGAGCGGCACCAGGCGAGCCGCCACACCCTGTAGAGTCCGCCCGTGCCCTCTGCGACCTCGAGGCGCGCCTCCGGCGCGACGTGGATGCTCTACGGCGCCAACGGCTATACCGGTAGGCTGGTGGCGGCGCGGGCGGTCGAGGTCGGCGAGGAGCCGGTGCTCGCCGGGCGCGATGCCGCGGCGGTGGCCGAGCTGGCCGAGGAGCTGGGGCTACCGTGGCGCGCGTTTCCGCTCGGCGAACCGGGGAGCGTTCGCGCCAATCTGAGCGATGTCGCCGCCGTGCTCTCGTGCGCGGGCCCGTTCGTCCACACCAGCCGGTCCCTGGTCGAGGCCTGTCTGGCCACCGGCACCCACTACCTCGACGTCACCGGGGAGATCCCGGTGTTCGAGGCGGTGCTCGGGAGCGCCGCCGCGGCGCGCAAGGCGGGCGTGGCGCTGCTGCCCGGGGTCGGCTTCGACGTCGTGCCCAGCGACTGCCTGGCGGCGAAGCTGGCGGCGGCGCTGCCGGCTGCCGTGGAGCTCGAGCTGGCGTTCGCCGCGGTCGGCGGGAGCTGGAGCCGGGGCACGCTCAAGACCGTGATCGAGGGGCTACCCCACCTCGGCGCGATTCGCCGGGACGGGCGGATCGTCGCAGTGCCGGCGGCGTGGGACGTGAAGACGATCCCGTTCTCGTGCGGGCCGCGGCGGGCGGTGACCATCCCGTGGGGCGACGTCTCGACCGCCTACCACACGACCGGCATCCCGAACGTCCGCGTCTACGTTGCGATGCCGCCGCGGCAGATCGCCTGGCTGCGCCGGCTGCGGCCGCTCGCGCGCTGGCTCGCCGCCCGGCCGGTCAAGCGCCGGCTCCAGGCGCTGGTCGCGGCGCGCGTCACCGGCCCCGACCGGGAGACCCGCGAGCGGGCGCGGATGTGCCTCTGGGGCCGCGCCGCCGCCGCCGCGCCGCCGGCGGCCGCCGGCGCCGCGGTCACGCTCACGCTCGACGTCCCCGAGGGCTACTCGTTCACCGC
>CAZNIX010000328.1:0-5782 GCA_964573125.1 uncultured Thermoanaerobaculia bacterium | reverse complement strand
CGGCCGGCCACTGCGCGGCACCGCCTCGGCCGGCGAGCGCAAGGCCGCGGGGCTCCTCCTGCTCGCCGCTCACGGGCGGGTGCTGGCGGCCGCCGGCCGGCCGCCGCTCTGCCTGCTCGACGACGCCGACGCCGAGCTGGCGCCGCCGACGCTCGCGGCCGTGTGGGAGGTCTTCACCGCCCCCGAGCGGGGCTTCGTCCAGCTCCTCGCGACCACCAACCGGCCGGCCGCGTGGCGGGGTCTGAGGGTGACGGCGGTGCACTCCGTGGCGGCCGGGCGCGTGACCCCGGCCGAGGCCCGGGAGTGACCTCGTAAGCCACTGATCGCAAAAGACTAACCGCTCGCTTTCGCACCCGGCTTGTGGTACTATGAGGCGGTTCCGCGGCGGCCCCCGCACCGGGGTCCGCACCACCACCTCCCCAGGGTACGAGGATGGCGACTTTGACCCAGCCGCAGGCGACCTATACGGCCGAAAACATCAAGGTCCTCAAGGGCCTGACCGCGGTGCGCACGCGCCCCGGGATGTACATCGGCGACACCGACGACCTCTCGGGCCTCCACCACATGGTCTTCGAGCTGGTCGACAACTCGATCGACGAGGCGCTGGCCGGCTACGCGAACCGGGTCGACGTCACCGTCCACGCCGACAACTCGGTCACCGTCACCGACGACGGCCGCGGCATCCCGGTCGACCTGCACAAGGAAGAAGGGCGCTCGGCGGCCGAGGTGATCATGACCGAGCTGCACTCGGGCGGGAAGTTCGACAAGAACGCCTACAAGGTGTCGGGCGGCCTGCACGGGGTCGGCGTCTCGGTGGTCAACGCGCTGTCCGAGAAGCTCGAGCTGGAGATCCAGCGCGACGGCCGGGTCTGGCGCCAGGTCTACCACCGCGGCCTGCCCGCGGCGCCGATCGCGGCGTCCGGCGTGACCGACCAGACCGGGACCGCGGTGCGCTTCTGGGCCGACCCCGAGATCTTCTCGGCGCTCGACTACCACTACGACACCCTGGCCCAGCGCCTGCGCGAGCTGTCGTTCCTCAACCGCGGGGTGCACATCCGGCTGCGCGACGAGCGCACCGACCGCGCGGCCGAGTTCTGCTACGAGGGGGGGATCGGCAGCTTCGTCGAGCACCTGAACCGCAACAAGGCGACGATCCACCCCGAGCCGATCCTGCTCCGCGACAGCCGCGACGACGGCTCCGGCGAAGAGGTGGTCGAGGTCGCGCTGCAGTGGAACGACGGCTACAGCGAGCTGCTCTACGCCTTCACCAACACGATCAACAACCGCGACGGCGGCGCGCACCTGTCGGGGTTCAAGGCCGCGCTCACGCGCACCCTCAACGCCTACGCCGCCGGCACCGGCCAGGCCAAGGGGCTCAAGGAGAACCTGACCGGCGACGACGTGCGCGAGGGGCTGACCGCGGTGATCGCGGTCAAGATCAAGGACCCGAAGTTCTCGAGCCAGACCAAGGACAAGCTGGTCTCCTCCGACGTCAAGGGCTGGGTCGAGCAGGTGGTCAACGACAAGCTCGGGAGCTGGCTCGAGGAGAACCCGAAGCCGGCGCGGCGGATCGTCGACAAGTGCGTCGAGGCCGCGCGCGGCCGCGAGGCGGCGCGCAAGGCGCGCGAGCTGACCCGGCGCAAGGGGGCGCTCGACGCCTCGAACCTCCCGGGCAAGCTCGCCGACTGCAGCGAGAAGTCGCCCGCGCGCGCCGAGCTGTTCCTGGTCGAGGGCGACTCCGCCGGCGGCTCGGCCAAGCAGGGGCGCGACCGCACGTTCCAGGCCGTGCTGCCGCTCAAGGGCAAGATCTTGAACGTCGAGAAGGCGCGCTTCGACAAGATGCTCTCCTCCGACGAGATCAAGACCCTGATCATCGCGCTCGGCACCGGCATCGGCAAGGACGATTTCGACGCCGCGAAGCTCCGCTACCACAAACTGATCATCATGTGCGACGCCGACGTCGACGGCAGCCACATCCGCACCCTGATCCTGACCTTCTTCTTCCGCCAGATGCGCGAGCTGATCGATCGCGGCTACCTCTACATCGCGCAGCCGCCGCTCTACAAGGTCAGCCACGGCAAGAAGGAGATCTACCTGAAGGACGACGACGAGTACCGCACCTACCTCCTCGAGCGGATCCAGGACGACTGGAAGCTCCGCCTCGGCGACGACGGCGCCGGGAACGGCGGGGGGGGCGCCGGCGGCGGCGAGGAGCTGTCGGGCGCGCGGCTGACCCGCTTCGTGCGCCGGCTCGAGGACTTCCGCGCCCACACGGAGCGGCTCGCCTCGCGCGGCTACCCGGAGGGCGCGCTTGCGCTCGCGCTCGCCCACGGCCTGCGCGCCAAGGACGACCTCCTGGACGAGGGCAAGCTCGCCGCGCTCGCCGCCGCCCTCGAGCGCGCCGGCTTCCGCGACGTCGCGGTCGGCCGCGACGAGGAGCACGGCACCGGCGCGATCTCGCTGGTCAGCCGGCGCGACGGCGTCGAGCGCGCGGTGCGCCTGGACTGGGAGCTGATCGCCGCCGCCGAGTACCGCGCGCTGGCCGCCAACCGCGAGGGCCTGGGCGCGGTCGCCGCCGGCACGCTGACGCTGTCCAACGGCGGCGAGTCGGCCGAGCTGACGAGCGTCGACGCGGCGCTCGACGCGCTCTATGCCGGGGCCAAGAAGGGGCTCGCGATCCAGCGCTACAAGGGCCTCGGCGAGATGAACCCGGAGCAGCTCTGGGACACGACCATGGACCCGGCGCGCCGGCGCCTGCTCCAGGTGCGCATCGAGGACGCGGGCGAGGCCGACCAGATCTTCACCACCCTGATGGGCGACCTGGTCGAGCCGCGGCGGGAGTTCATCGAGAAAAACGCGCTCGAGGTCAAGAACCTCGACATCTGAGCCGCTCGAACCGCGACCGCTGGCCGCGCGCGGCGTCCCTGAGCCGCGGCGGCCGGTCCCTGTAGAACCACCCGGACGACCACACCATGGCCGAACACGACGATCACGATAGCGACGCCGAACATCCCGTCGAGATCCCGATCCCGGTCGACATCGAAGAGGAGATGCGGCGCAGCTACCTCGATTACGCGATGAGCGTGATCATCGGCCGCGCCCTGCCCGACGTCCGCGACGGCTTGAAGCCGGTCCACCGCCGGGTGCTCTACGGCATGTGGGAGAGCGGCAACACCTCGGGCAAGCCGTACAAGAAGTCGGCGCGCATCGTCGGCGACGTCATGGGCAAGTACCACCCGCACGGCGACGTCGCGATCTACGACACCGTCGTGCGCATGGCCCAGGACTTCACCATGCGCTACCCGCTGGTCGACGGCCAGGGCAACTTCGGCTCGATCGACGCCGACAACCCGGCGGCGATGCGCTACACCGAGATCCGGCTGACCAAGCTCGCCGAGGAGCTGATCCGCGACGACATCGACAAGGAGACCGTCGACTGGGTCGACAACTACGACGGCTCGGAGCGCGAGCCCGCGGTGCTGCCGGCGCGCGCGCCCAACCTCCTGCTCAACGGCTCGGCGGGGATCGCGGTCGGCATGGCGACCAACATCCCGCCGCACAACCTCTCCGAGGTGGTCGCCGCGCTCGAGCTCCTGATCGAGCGCCCGGGGGCGACCCTGCCCGAGGTGATGAAGGTGCTGCCCGGCCCCGACTTCCCGACCGCCGGCGTCATCCACGGCCTCGAGGGCATCCGCGCCGCCTACGAGACCGGCCGCGGCATCCTCCAGGTGCGCGCGCGCGCCGAGTTCGAGGAGATCGGCGACGACCGCCAGGCGATCGTCGTCACCGAGATCCCCTACCAGGTCAACAAGAAGCGGCTCCTCGAGCGCATCGCCCAGCTCGTGCGCGACAAGACGATCGGCGGCGTCTCCGACCTGCGCGACGAGTCCGACCGCCGCGGCATCCGCATCGTGCTCGAGCTGCGCCGGGGCGAGATCGCCGAGGTGATCCTCAACGGGCTCTACAAGCTGACGCAGATGCAGATCACGTTCGGGATCATCCTGCTCGCGATCGTCGACAACCAGCCGCGGGTGCTCTCGCTGCTCGAGGTGCTGCGCCACTTCCTCGACCACCGCAAGACGGTGGTCGTCCGGCGCACCCGCTACGACCTGCGCAAGGCGGAGGAGCGCGCCCACGTCCTCGAGGGGATCCTGAAGGCGCTCGACCACCTCGACGAGGTGATCGCGACCATCCGCGCCAGCCAGACCCCGGCCGAGGCGCGCGAGCGGCTCTCGGCCGGCTTCGGCCTCTCCGAGGTCCAGGCGCAGGCGATCCTCGACATGCGCCTCCAGCGTTTGACCGGCCTCGAGCGCGGGAAGGTGGTCGAGGAGTACCGCGAGCTCGCGGCGCTGATCGAGCGCCTGCGCGCGATCCTCGGCTCCGACGCGCTCGTGCTCGCCGAGATCCGCCGCGAGCTGGCCGAGCTGAAGCAGGCGTTCGGCGACCCCCGCCGCACCGCGATCATCCCCGAGACCGGCGAGCTGACGGTCGAGGACCTGATCGCCGACGAGGACATGGTGATCACGGTCACCCACGCCGGCTACGTCAAGCGCTCGCCGCTCGCGCTCTACCGCGCCCAGCACCGCGGCGGCAAGGGGCGCACCGGGATGGTGACCAAGGACGGCGACTTCGTCGAGCACCTCTACGTCGCCTCGGCGCACAGCTACGTGCTGGTGTTCACCGAGAGCGGGCGGGTGTACTGGATCAAGGTCCATCAGATCCCGGAGGGGGGGCCGGCGACCAAGGGCAAGGCGATCGTCAACCTGCTCGAGATCGAGGGCGAGGAGAAGGTGGCGACCACGGTCGCGGTGCGCGAGTTCCCCGAGGACCGGTATCTGGTGTTCGCGACCGAGCGCGGCACGGTCAAGAAGACCAGGCTCGCCGCGTTCGCCCGCCCGCTGGCGCGCGGCATCATCGCGATCGGCATCGAAGAAGGCGATCGCCTCCTCCAGGTCAAGGTGGTCGAGCGCGGCCAGGAGGTCTTGCTCGCCACCGCCAAGGGCCACGCCATCCGCTTCCCGGAGTGGGACCCCGAGGACCCGAACAAGGGGGTGCGGCCGATGGGCCGGCCGGCGCGCGGCGTGCGCGGCATCAAGCTGCGCACGGGCGACCGGGTGGTCGCGCTCGAGGTGCTCGCCGGCGACGGGCACCTGCTCACCGTCGCCGAGCGCGGCTACGGCAAGCGCACCCCGCTCGACGACTACCGGGCGCAGGGCCGCGGCGGCCTCGGGATCATCAACCTCAAGGCCGGCGCGAAGACCGGCGAGGTGATCGCGGTCAAGCAGGTCGACGAGGAAGACGGCCTGCTGCTGATCACCGTCGGCGGCAAGATCCTGCGCACCCCGGTCGACACCATCCGCGTCGTCGGCCGCGCCACCCAGGGGGTCAAGGTGATGGAGCTGGCCGACGACGACACGATCGCCGCCGCGGCGCGGCTCCCCGCGCGCGAGGAAGGGGAGCTGGAGGACCTCGAGGACCTCGAGGACGCGGAGGGCGTCGAGGATCTCGAGGACCTCGAGGACCTCGAAGGCCTCGAACCCGACGCCGGGGACGGCGGCGGCGCGGCCGGCGAGGACGAGACCGGCGAGGCGCCCCCCGGCGAGCCCGAGGAGCCGGTCAACTGACCAGCGACGCCGACGGGACGCCCGAGCCCGAAGGCGGCGTCCGCCCGGTGCCCGACGACGGCGGGGGCACCGGCCGGGAGTCGGCTCCTGCGCCCGACTCCGGCGCGGGCGCCGGCCCCGATGCGGGCGGCGCCGCCGGCGGACGGCCGCTGGACACC
>CAZNIX010000327.1:0-5784 GCA_964573125.1 uncultured Thermoanaerobaculia bacterium | reverse complement strand
CCCGCCGCGCCGGCGGCGGCGCAGGAGCAGCCGCCGCAGCCGCCGCAGGAGGGCCAGGGCGAGGTCACCCTCATCCTCGAGGGCCACCAGCGGCCGTTGATCCGCCTCGCCTTCCCGGAGATCGAGGGCCACAACCGGCTCGCCGGCGCCGCCGCCGCCGCCGGGCGCGAGCTCGACGCGACCCTGCGCAACGACCTCGAGCTGAGCCGGGCGTTCGAGATCCAGGGGCCGTGGGCGTTCACCGTGCTCGCGCTCACCGGCGAGCGCGCGCGCGATTTCGAGCAGTACCGCGCGCTCGGCAACCAGGTGATCGTGCTCGGCGCGCTCAAGCCCGAGGCCGGCGACCGCATCACGTTCGAGGGCCGGGTCTACGAGCTGGCGAGCGGCAAGGCGGTGCTCGGCAAGCGCTACCGCGGCGACGCCGGCGCGGCGCGCCGGATCGCCCACACCTTCGCCGACGAGGTGGTGCAGTACGTCGCCGGCCTGCGCGGCATCGCGATGACCGCGATCGCGTTCGCCTCGACCCGCAGCGGCGCCAAGGAGATCTGGGTCATGGACTACGACGGCGCCAACCCGCGGCAGATCACCGGCCACAAGTCGACGTCGCTGTCGCCGGAGTGGGCGCCGGGCAACGGCCGGCTCGCCTACACCTCGTTCGTCGGCGGCCCGCCCGGCGTCTATCTCGCCGACCTCGCGAGCGGCCGCAAGACGCCGGTGGCGATCGACGGCGACCAGAACATCTCGCCCAGCTTCTCGCCCGACGGCCGCCGGGTGGCGTTCTCGCGCGCGCTCGGAGCCAACCCGGAGGTCTTCGTCGCCGACGCCGGCGGCGGCAACCCCGTCCGGCTCACCCACTCGCAGGCGATCGACACCAACCCGGCGTGGAGCCCGAGCGGGCGCGAGATCGCGTTCACTTCCAGCCGCGGCGGCAACCCGCACATCTACGTCATGGACGCCGACGGCAGCAACCTGCGCCGGATCAGCTTCGAGGGCGACTACAACGACGGCGCGGGGTGGAGCCCGGAGGGCGACGCCGTGGTCTACGCCAGCCGGCGCGGCGGCCGCTTCGAGATCGCGCGCACCGAGCTCGCGACCGGCGAGACCCGGGCGCTGACCGCGGGCGGCGGCTCGAACGAAGGTCCGTGCTTCGCCCCCGACGGGCGCAAGATCGCCTACACCTCGACCAGGAGCGGCACGCCCCAGATCTGGATCATGGACGCCAACGGGTCCAACCCGATCCAGCTCACCCGCGAGGGGCGCAACGAGACCCCGGCGTGGTCGGGCTTCGCGCGCTGAAGGGGCGGCGGCGCGAGCCCGGCGGAAGGAGGGCGCGAACGGTCCGCTCGCCGCAGCCGGAGCCGTCGCCGAAAAGGCGTCGAAAGGCGTCGAAAACCCTTGAAGCCATGGATCTTGTCTGGTACAGTCCGCGCCAGTTCGACCGCCGTCGCCGATGACGCCGTTTCCCGACCGCGACCCGAGGAGGAGAGAGTGACGATGAGCCGCATGCGCTTGCTGTCGATCGCAGTCCTGTTGCTGGCGGTGCCCTTCCACTACGGCTGCCCGAAAAAGGCGCCGGCCACCGCTCCCGAGACCCTCGAGGTCGAGACCGCGCCGGTCGAGCCGACCACCGACATCGAGCAGCCGACGACGCCGCCGATGGCGGACATGGAGGAGGAGGGCATCCCCGAGGACCTCGCCGAGCTGAACCGCGTCGCGCGCGAGCGCGGCTGGTTCGACGACGTCTACTACGATTTCGACAAGTTCGACCTCCGCGCCGAGGCGCGCGAGCAGCTCGCGAGCAACGCGTCCTGGATGCGCGACCACGGGGAGTTCCTGTTCACCATCGAGGGGCACTGCGACGAGCGCGGCACCAACGAATACAACATCGCGCTCGGCCAGCGCCGGGCCGCCGCGGCCAAGGACTACATCGTCTCGCTCGGGGTCGAGGACGCCCGCCTGCGCACGATCAGCTACGGCGAGGAGCGCCCGTTCTGCACCGAGTCGGACGAAGGCTGCTGGCAGTCGAACCGCCGCGCGCACTTCGTCGCCACCGGACGGCGATAGGCCGCGCCCGTCGCCATGCCGGCCCTCGCCCGCCCCGCCGCCGTCGCCGCCGCGGTCGCCGCCGCCCTGGCGGCGACCGGCTGCGTCTCGAGCCGCGACATCGACGGCCTCGAGGGGCAGATCGGCGACGTCCAGCGCCAGGTGCTCCAGCTCCAGCGCCAGGCGCCGAGCAAGGAGGAGGTGTCGAGCCTGCAGCAGCAGGTCGCCGCGCAGATGGAGTCGCTGCTCCGCTCCGAGGCCGACATGCAGGTCAAGCTCGACGAGCTGTCGCGCCAGATCGACCAGCTCCAGGCCAACCTCGAGGACACCAACTACCGCCTCTCGCAGCTCTCGCAGCAGATCGCGGCGACCAACCAGGAGCTCAAGGGCTTCCGGGCGCCACCGGCGGTCGAGGCCGGCGCCGGCGAGCCGGCGGCCGGGGCCTACACCGGCGACCCGCGGACGCTCTACCAGACCGCGTACAACGACTACCTGCGCGGCAGCTACGACCTCGCGATCCGCGAGTTCCGGGAGTACCTCACCAACTTCCCGGACACCGACCTCGCCGACAACGCGGTCTACTGGATCGGCGAGTCGTACTACCGGCAGGGCCGCTACCGCGACGCCGTCCGGCAGTTCGACACCGTGCTCGAGAGCTACCCGCGGAGCGACAAGGCGGCGAGCGCGCTGCTCAAGAAGGGCTACGCCCACCTCGAGCTGCGCGAGACCACGGAGGGGGTGGCGCAGCTCCAGCAGGTGATCCGCGACCACGCGACCAGCGACGAGGCGAACCTCGCGCGCCAGCGGCTGCGCGAGCTGGGCCGGGAGCCGCGCTGAGCGCTCGCCCGGCCCGCGGTCGCCGCGGCGCCGGGCTTGAGCGGCGCCGCGAATCGTGGTAGAAAGCGCTTCACCGGCCGCGGCGGGTGCCGCGGCCGGCGGCGCGTAGAAGGGACCCGAATCCGATGGCCAACATCAAGTCCGCCGAAAAACGCCACCGCCAGAGCCTCGAGCGGCGCGAGCGCAACCGCGCCCGCCGCTCGCGCATGCGCACCGCGGTCAAGAAGCTCCGCTCGGCGATCGAGGCCGGCGACGCCGCCCAGGCCCAGGCGCTCCTCCGCCCGACCCTGGGCGAGATCGACGCCACCGCCCAGAAGGGCGTCATCCACGCCAACACGGCGGCGCGCTACAAGAGCCGGCTCTCCCGGGCGGTCGCCGGGCTCGGGGGGTAGCGGCCGGCCCGCTTCGGCGGCGCCCGGTGGGCCCGGCGATCGGCGAGGCCCGCGCGGAGTCCCGCACCGGGTCCTCGGCCCGCCGGCGACGGGAGACGACCTTCATCGGCAGGTCCTGTTCGCTGCTCGCTGTCGTGCGCAGGCTCACGTCCGCCTCCGGGCGAGCAACGTACCACCACGCGCCGACGGCCGCTCAGAACCCCAGCAGCAGGTCCGAGACCATGGTCTCGGCGAAGCGCTCGGCGGCCTCTTCGATCGCCTCGGTCTCGCGGTCGAGGAAGTCGGTGGCGCTGGCGTCGACGGCGTAGTTCTCGCGGTAGACGTAGCGGCTGTTGCTCCACACCACCTGGTCGGAGTCGAGCCGGCGCAGCTCGACCGCGGCGGTGATCGAGATCTCGTACTCGGTGGCGCGGCCGTCGGGGTCGAACGACACCGGGGTGGCGCCGAAGCCGACCACCGCGCCCGAGAGGCGCGCGTCGGCGCCGCTCTCCTCGTTGACCAGGCGGAAGCGCCCGCGCTTGACCAGCTCGTCGGCGAGCGCCCGGGTCAGGAACTGCTCGACCTGCGGCCGCTGGGTGCGGTTCTCGAACGCCGGCAGGTAGACGCTCTCGATGTCCTCCGGGATGTTGCTGGCGCGGCCGACCAGGGCGTAGCCGCAGCCGGAGTGGGCGAGCGCGCCGAGCGCGAGCGCAGCGGCCGAGAGCGCCGCCGCGGCCGCTGCGCGCCGGGCTCGCTGGGCCGCCCCACCGCTCACCGCTCGGCCTCCACCGCCCGCCGCCGCGACAGCCCCGCCTTGAGCAGGCCGTCGAGCAGCCCGTTGACGAACCGGCCCGACTGCTCCGAACCGTACTTCTTGGCCAGCTCGATCGCCTCGTCGACCACCACCAGCTCCGGGGTGTCGTCGGAAAACAGCAGCTCGAAGACGCCGAGCCGGAGCACGTTGCGGTCGACGATCGGCATCCGCTCGAGGCGCCAGTTGTCGGCCTGGCGCGCGATCAGCTCGTCGATCTCCGCCTGATGCTCGGCGGTGCCGTGGACCAGCTTGCGCGCGAACGTGAACGCCTCCTCCAGGCGCCGCCGCTGGCGCGCCGGATCGCCGCCGGTCGCGAGGTGCTCGCCGAGGTCGAACGCGTGGAAGATCTGCGCCAGGTCGCTGGCGCCGACGTCGCGCTGGTAGAGCATCTGGAGCGCCATCTCGCGCGCGGTCCGGCGCTTGCCGGCACCGCCCTTGCGCCGCTCGCGCTCGCCCTGGCGCTCCCCCGGGCTGTTCATCGCCCGCCGCGCAGGCGGGCGTAGAGGCCCGCCATCTCGAGGGCGGCGAGCGCCGCCTCCCAGCCCTTGTTGCCGGCCTTGCCGCCGGCGCGCTCCTCGGCCTGCTGCGAGGTGTCGCAGGTCAGGAGCCCGAACCCGACCGGCAGCTTGTGGTCGCGGCCGGCGCGGGCGATGCCGCGCGCGGCGGACTCGACGATGACGTCGAAGTGCGGGGTCTCGCCGCGGATCACCACCCCGAGCGCGACCAGCGCGTCGACCTCGCCGCCGCGCGCCAGCTCGTCGAGCGCGCCCGGGATCTCCCACGCCCCGGGCACCCGCACCACGCGCACCGCGCCGGGAGCGACGCCGTGGCGGAGCAGGCAGTCGAGCGCGCCCTCGACCAGCCGGTCGGCGATCCGGCCGTTGAACCGCGAGGCGACCACCCCGAAGCGCTTCCCGGCGCCGTCCAGACCTCCGGCGATCTCCTCTATCTCGCTCATGGCTCTGACCTTATCCCGCGCACAGCGGGTGCGTCAGTATAGGAGGCGCGGGAAGGGGGTGTCAACGACGAGCCCTCCTCCGCGGCTGCGCGGGGAGGGCTCGCACTATCGAGGCCCGTGACGCCGGGCCCCCGGGTAAGGCGCGCGGCCTGTCGACGAGGACTAGTCGCCGCGCGCCAGGAAGCGCACGAAATCGGCCTCGGTGAGGATCCCGACCAGGCGGTCGCCGACCGTCACCGGCAGGCAGCCGTATTTGTTGTCGAGCATGACCTGGGCCGCCGCGCGCAGGTCGGTGTCGGGGCTCACCCGCTCGACGTAGCTGGTCATCACGTCGCCCGCGGTCAGCCGCCCGAGGACGGCGTCCTCGATGTAGTCCGGGACGTCCGCCTGGTCGACCAGGGAGTTGCGCAGCAGGTCGCGCTGCGACACCAGTCCGACCAGGTCGCCGTCGGCGTCGACCACCGGCATGTGGCGGATGTGGTGCTCCCACATCAGGTCGCGCAGGGTGCGGAGCGGATCGTCGGGGCGGACCGCGATCACCTTGTCGGTCATCAGGTCGCGCACGGCCAGCGGGGCGGGGGCGGCGACGACGGTGGCGGTCTGGGCGGCGGCGCGGGCGTTCATGGCGTACCCCCTGGCGTCCAGCTCCTCTTTCGACGCCTCCAAGCTAGCGCTCTCCCGCCGCCGGCGCCACCCGCTCGCGGGCGGGGCTCGCCGCCGCCGCCGGGTGGCTCCGGCCCACCCCGCCGAGCGGCCGCGGC
>CAZNIX010000326.1:0-5785 GCA_964573125.1 uncultured Thermoanaerobaculia bacterium | reverse complement strand
CTCGGCCGCGGCCGGCGCCGCCGCGAGCGAGAGCCCGAGGAGCACGACCGCCGAGGCCACGAACGCCGGCGACGGACACGCGCCCGCCGGCGCGCGGCGGCGAAGCCGCCGACCGCCCACCCAGCGAGCGAGCAGCCGCGGCGCGGGAAAACCGAACCCTTGAACGGGGCTCGGCCCTGCCGAAACCGACCTAGCGCGCCGCACGGCGCGCCTCCTCGGCCACCGCATACGCCGCCACCTCCTCCTCGTCGCGCACGAACAGCCTGCCGTCCGCGAGCGAAGGCATCGTCCAACACTTTCCGGTCAGCGGCTCGAAGCGCGCCACCTCGCGGTAGGCCGCCGGGGTCGCCTCGACCAGCGCCAGCGTGCCGCGGTCGGAGAGCACGTAGAGGTGGCCGTCGGCGAGCATCAGCGAGCCGTGGCCGAAGCCGCGCGCCTTCCAGCGCTCCTCGCCGGTGGCGGCGTCGAGGCACTTGAGGATCGACTGGTCGAAGCCGTAGATCGCGCCGTCGTGGTAGACCGAGCTGGAGAACTGGTTCTTCATCCCCTTGCTCCGCCACACCTCGGAGACGCTGACGCGCTCGCCCGCGAGCTTGACCTCGAGCAGCGCCGAGCCGACGCCGTAGCCGGACGAGACGAACACCCGGTTCGGCGGCACGAAGACCGGCGCCGCGGCGTTGACGTCGTAGCTGGTCTTCCAGCCCAGCGACCAGAGGATCTCGCCGTCGGCCGGGTCGAGGCCGACCACCTTGCTGCCGGTGAAGAAGACCGCCATCCGGCGGCCGCCGATCTCGGCCACCAGCGGCACCGAGTAGCCGGCGAGGTCGGAGCCGGCGGTCCACTTGACCACCCCGCTGCGGCGGTCGAGGGCGACGACCGAGGCGCCGTCGCGGCCGCCGGCGTCGACCAGCAGCAGGTCGCCGACCACCCGCGGCGAGGCCGACACCCCCCACTGCGGCGGGCGCGCGCCGAACGACTTCTTGAGGTCCTGGGTCCACAGCACGCGGCCGCTCTCGGCGTCGAGCGCGGCGAGCTTGGCGCGCGCGCCGTAGGCGTAGACGGTGCCGGCGTCGACCGTCGGCGTCGAGCGCGGGCCGTTGCCCTGGCCGTCGAAGTACTTGGCGTCGAGGCGGTGGCGCCACCGCTCCTTGCCGCTGGCGGCGTCGAGCGCGATCACCAGCTCGTCCTCGGCGTCGGCGAAGAGCGTGTAGACCCGGCCGTCGGCGACGCTGAGCGCGGAGTAGCCCTCGCCGAGCGGCACCCGCCAGAGCTGCTTCGGCCCGCCCTCGGGCCAGGCCGCGAGCAGGCCGGTCTCGGGCGAGACGCCGGCGGCGCCCGGGCCGCGGAACATCGGCCAGTCGGCGGCGCGCGCCGGCGCGGCGGCCGCGAGCGCGAGGGCGGCGGCGAGGGCGAGCGCCGCCGGGGTGGCGAGCGGAGTGCGGGAGGTCGTGGCCATCGTGAGGTTCCTCGTTCGGCGGAGGTGGACAGTCGCGGTCGGCGCGCGCGGCGCTCAGGTATAGCGGCCGCCTCGATAGCGTTCGTCGTACAGCTCGGGGAGCAGGGTGTCGACCCGCAGCAGCCCGTCGCGCGTCAGCTCGATCGCGCCGCCGCCGTCGCCGTCGGCGTCGACGGCGAGCATGCCGGCCGCCGCCAGGCGGTCGAAAGCGGGGGCGAAGCGCTCGAGCACGTCGACCCCGAAGCGGCGGCGGAACGGCCCGGCCGCGACCCGCCCGAGCTTGAGCTGGAGGATCAGCTCGCGCCGGAGCAGGTCGTCGGGCCCGGCCGCGAAGGCGCGGGCGAGGGGGAGGCGGCCGCTCTCCACGCCTTCCAGATACGGAAGCCAACCGGCTTCGTTCTGGTAGTGGACGCCCTGGAGGTGGGAGAACGACGCCACGCCGGCGCCGAGCAGGTCGCCGCCGTGCCAGAGCGCGTCGCGATAAAGGAAGCGGCTGCGCTCGTCGCGCGGGCGCTTCTTGACCGCCGTCTTCTTGACCACCGTGTAGGCGCTCGACACCTCGTAGCCGGCCTGCTCGAAGCGCTCGAACGCCCAGCCGTGCCAGGCGCGCTTGTCGGCCCAGGTCGCGAGCGGGCGCGCGAACGTGCCGGCGAGCACCTGCTGCGAGAAGCGCGCGTTGAACGGCAGCTCGAGCTGGTAGACGGTGACGCTGTCGGGCGCGATCGCGAGGGTCTTCTCGACCGTCGCCCGCCAGCTCTCCCAGCTCTCGCCGACCATGCCGGCGATCAGATCGACGTTGAGCTGGTCGAAGCCGGCGGCCTCGATCCAGGGGAGGCACCGGTAGATCTCCTTCGAGACGTGGGCGCGGCCGTTTTCGCGCAGGATCTCGTCGTCGAAGCTCTCGATGCCGAGCGAGAGGCGCGTCACCCCCAGCTCCCGGATCGCGCGCACCTTGCTCGCGGTCAGCGTCCCGGGCTCGCACTCGAACGTGACTTCCTCGACGCGGTCCCACGGCATCGCCGCGCGCAGCCGCGCGGCCAGCTCCTCGAGGTGGCGGACGCTGATGAAGGACGGCGTGCCGCCGCCGAAGTAGACGAACGCGAGCGGCCGCCCGGCGACCGCCGGGCGCGCGGCGTAGAGCTCGACCTCGCGCGCGAGGGCGTCGGTGTAGCGGCCGATCTCGCCGGCGTTCTTGTCGGTGTAGACCCGGAAGTAGCAGAACTTGCAGCGCCGGCGGCAGAACGGGATGTGGAGGTAGAGGCCGAGCGGCGCAAGCGGGTCGGCGGCCGGGGTGGCGAGCACGCGCTCGGCCGCCGGCACCGCGCCGGGGCTCCACGCCGAGTACGGCGGGTAGTTGGAGACGAAGACGCTCCCGACCCCGGTGTCCTCGCCGGCGAGGCCGGCGGTCGCCGGCTCGGGGCGGGGGGCGGCGGCGGAGACCTCGGCGGCGGCGGCCGCGGCCTCGGCGGCGGTCTCGGGGGCGGTCTCGCTCGCGGTCATGGCGGGTCCAACACGCAAGGTCCGGTAGGTATTTACGTGGCGGCCGGCGGGCGGTTCAGCGGCGCGGCCGCCGGGCCGGCGCGCCATTAGAGCACGCCGGGGTGGACGACCATCGAGGCGAACAGAGAAATCTGAGGGCTAGCGGTAGCGGCCGGGCTCCGGGAAGTTGGGAAGGAGCAGGCGTCGATGAGGTTCACCGTCTCATCGTCGAAGCGGTACAGGACCCGGATCTGTCCTTCCGGCAGCGGCTTGGAGCACCAGGTGGCGATGTTGGGCGCCGAGGTAGGCCTGTAGGCCATTCCGAGTTCGGCTCGTTGACTGATCCAGATCTCCAACCCGATCTGCCTTGGCTCGCAGTTCGGCTGGACCGGGATCGGTTGGTTTTGTGTGCCGCGGAAGGCGTTAACGGAGCGTAATTTCGAGTCTTCCCTATCACTGTGGCGAGTCTCTGTCAAGGGCCTCGAGGGTATCGGCGACGAGGCGCGCGATCTCCGCGTAACCCTCGGCGGTCGGATGGCCGTCGTTCTTCCACAGGAAGTAGTCGGAGTGGACGGCGCCGCCGTCGAGCAGTTCCTTGAAGCGGGGGCAGGGATCCACCAGCCGCAGCCCGTGACGGTGGGCGAGCCTCCGCATCTCCTCGTTCAGCGCCTCGTTGGCGGTGATCGGAGCCGCGTAGGTGAGGAGCACGAGCTCGACGCCGGCCGCCTCGTGGAGCGCCTGGAGCCGCTCGAGATCGCGGCGGAGCAGAGCGGCACTCGCCGAGGCGTCGAGCCGAGCGTCCAGTCGCCGGACCTGGTGCTCGATCAGGAACTCGCCGGTCTCCGTATCGAGATGCCGGATCACGCTGCGATCGGCCGAGAGCACCCGGGTGATCTGCGGCCGGCTCCGTCGCGGGGCGGGCGCAGGAGCGCCGGCACGCAGGACCCGGAACAGGCGGACGATCCGCAGTCTCTCGCTCCAGCGCCAGCGGGCCGGCTCGCGGGTGTCGTCGATGCCACGGAGGTTCCAGGTATTGTTGATCCCGACCATGACGATCGACAGGGTCGGGCGATAGCGCTCGTTCCAATCCGGGAACCGGAGCACGAGCTGAGACGAGTTGGTACCGGGCAGCCCGAGGTTGACCACCTCCCAGACGCCCGGCGCCCGGCGGTCGAGGAGCGTCCGCAGCCGGCCCGGGTAAGACTCTTCTTCCTCGGACCGGATGCCGTAGGTGTGGGAGTCGCCGAGCGTCAGGATCGTCCGGCGCCCCGAGGTCGGTTCTCGACCGGCGCCGCGTGGCCCGACGATCAGCGATCCGAGCTGCAGCGTCAGCTCGATCGCCGCCAGGGCCGTTCCGACGCCGGCCAGCGCCAGCAGCGCCTTGCCCACCGAGCGGCGCCACCCGGTCGCCCCGGCGGTGCGGTCGGACGCTCCGTGCGCGCGCTTCATCGGGCGGTGGTGGATCAGCCGAAACAGTACAGCACGCCGTCAGAATCCCCGATCACCAGCCGGCCGGCGGCGACCGCGGGCGAGGCGTCGAAGCCGGCGCCGGCGTCGAAGGTCCAGCGCGGCTCGCCGTTGCCGAGATCGAGCGCCGCGAGCTTGCCGGCCTTGGTGGCGACGAAGACGCGGTCGCCGACCACGACCGGCGAGGCGTCGACCTGGGCGCCCGCGGGCCAGCTCCAGCGCTCGGCGCCGTCGGCGGCGGCCAGCGCGTGGACGTCGCGGTTGCGGCCGGGGGCGATCACCAGGGCGGCGTCGCCCTCGCCGGCGACCGCCGGCGAGGCGAAGAACGGGAACTCGCGCTTCGGGGCGAAGCTCCAGGCGACCTTCCCCGCGCCGAGGTCGACCGCCTGCACCCGGTTCTCGAACGTGCCGACGAACGCGCGGCCGCCGGCGAGCGCCGGGCTCGCCGCGGCGTAGCCGCCGAGCTCGACCGCGCCGGCCTCCTCGCCGTCGGCGAGCCGCACCCGGCGCAGCATCCCGTCGCAGCCCGCGACCACCGCCTCGCCGGCCGCGGTGACCGCCGGCGTGCCGTGGACGTAGCCCTGGGTCTCGAGCGCCCAGGCGGCCTTGCCGGTCTTCGGGTCGACGCAGTAGAGGCGGTTGTCGTACGAGCCGGCGAGCACGCAGTCGCCGGCGCGCGCCGGCGCCGACGTCCTCGGTACCGCGGCGGCGAAGACCCAGCGCTTCTCGCCGGTCGCGGCGTCGACGGCGTGGAGGTTGCCCGCCTCGTCGCCGAAGTAGACCGCGCCGTCGGCGAGAAGCGGCGAGGACTTGATCGCGTCGCCCGCCTGGTAGCGCCAGCGCTCCTTGCCGGTCGCCAGATCGAGCGCATAGAGGCGCCCGTCGAGCGCGGCGGCGTAGACCGTGCCGCCGGCGATCGCCGCGGTGGCGACGAAGCCGTCCTCGGCCGCAAACGTCCACTTCAGCTCGGGCTGCGCGGGCAGCGCGCCCGCGGCCACGCCGCGGTTGTCCGGCCCGCCGCGGAAGCTCGCCCAGTCGGCGCCGGCGGGGAGCGCGGAGACCGGCACCGCCGCCAGCGCGACCAGCGCTGTCAGCAGGGCGTTTGCCGGGCGCGTGCGGCGGTAGCAGGACACGCGCCCACAGGCGCGCGGCGGCGGAGCCGCCGACTCGGGGCGGCTGGAACAGCCCCCCTCGAAAAAGACCTCAACCCGCGGCCTCATACAACCTCAGGAGGTCCGCCTCGCTCACCGGCCGCGGGTTGAAGCGCCCGGTCCACTGCGCCGTCGCCTCCGCCGCCAGCGCCGGCAGCGCGCGCGCCGGGACGCCGCAGTCGGCGAGGCGGCCGGGGAGGCCGGCGCCGGCGCGCAGGGACTCGACCCGGCG
>CAZNIX010000325.1:0-5786 GCA_964573125.1 uncultured Thermoanaerobaculia bacterium | reverse complement strand
GCTCGGGCGCGCCGAGCGACCGGTGCTCGTCGTCGGCGCCCAGGCGATGGTGCGCGCCGGCCTCGCGGACGATCCCGCCGCGGCCGCGAAGCTGGCGGCGGCGGTGGCGGCGCTCGGGGTGCCGGTCTACCTCGCCTCGACCGCCCGCGGCCTGCTCGGCCGCCATCATCCGCTCCAGGCGCGCCATCACCGGCGCAAGGCGCTGCGCGAGGCCGACCTCGTGATCCTCGCCGGCGCCCCGGCCGACTTCCGCCTCGACTACGGCCGCGCGATCGGCCGCGCGGCGACCCTGGTCGGGGTCAACCTCTCCGAGGAGGACCTCGACCTTAACCGCCGCCCCGCCCTCGGCCTCGCCGCCGACCCGGCGCACTTCCTGATCGCGCTGGCGGCGGAGATGGGCGCCGGCGGCCCCGAGCGCTGGGCCGACTGGAAGGCGCGGCTCGCCGCGCGCGACGCCGAGCGCGAGGCGGAGATCGCGGCGCTCGCCGCCGAGCCGACCGCGCACCTCAACCCGGTCGCGTTCTGCCGCGCGATCGAGGCCGCGGTGCCCGACGACTCCGTGCTGGTGGTCGATGGCGGCGACTTCGTCGCCACCGCCGCCTACACCGTGCGCCCGCGGGCGCCGCTGTCGTGGCTCGACCCCGGCGCCTTCGGCACCCTCGGCGTCGGCGGCGGCTTCGCGCTCGGCGCCGCGCTGTGCCGCCCCGGCGCCGAGGTCTGGCTGCTCTGGGGCGACGGCTCCGCGGCCTACAGCCTGGCCGAGTTCGACACCTTCGCCCGCCACGGACTGGCGGTCGTCGCGGTGGTCGGCAACGACGCCGGCTGGACCCAGATCGCCCGCGAGCAGGTGCCGATGCTCGGCGACCCGGTGGCCACCGAGCTGGCGCACACCCGCTACCACGAGGTCGCCGCCGGCTACGGCGGCGAGGGGCTGCTGCTCGACCGCCCGGAGGACACCGCCGACACCCTCGCCCGCGCCCGCGAGATCGCCGCCGCCGGCCGCCCGGTCCTGATCAACGCCTGGATCGGCAAGAGCGAGTTCAGGAAGGGCTCGATCTCGCTGTGACCGTTCTCTGACGAGAGGCCGGCTCGCCGCGCCTCGCGGGCGCGGGGACGAAGCGGACGGGCGGCGCCCGCCGCCGTCTCTCAGCGGCCGCCGAGCTTTCCTTGCCCCTGCAGGAACTGCTGGGTTGCGTCGAAGCCGCTGGTCTCGAGCTGCTGGATCTGCTGCTCGGACAGGAAGAAGTTGAACGCCGACACGATGTTGGCGGTCGGGATTTGCACGGTCCGCGCGAGGTTCGCCGGCTGGGTCAGCAGGTTCTCGTCCTGCGACCGGAGGAACGAGTTGAAGAGCAGCGAGATCCACTGGGTGACGTCGTCTTTGCCCAGCGATTCGCGTGGCAGGGTGGCGCTGACCAACCCCAGGTGGAGTCCGAGCACGGTCGCCGGATCGACCTCGCGGTCGAAGGTCTCGATCGCGTAGTCGAGCAGCACGCCGCCGTCGACGTAGCTGTCGCCGTTGGGGTTGGCGCCCGGGAACTGGAAGGTCTGGAAGAAGGCGGGGATCGACATCGAGGCGCGCACCGCATCGACCACCGCGACGGTCGGCGTCGCATCGGCGTCGAAGATCTGCGTGCTGCGGGTGTTGAGGTCGCTGGCGAAGACCCGCATCGAGACGTCGCTGATCGCCGCCAGTTGCGCGAAGGTCAGCCCCGCGCCCAGGGTCTGTGCCGGGTTGAAGTTGCCGCCCGCGCCCTCGACCTGCTGGACCAGCCAGTCGGCCACTGGCTGCGACGAGAACAGGCCATAGGAGTCGAGGAAGCTGAACAGTTCGGGGTCCTCGGCGAAACTCGCGAACGGGGTCGCGGAGATGATCGCCTGGAGCTGCGCCGGGGTGTACTTGAGCGCCACCAAGAGCGCCGCGATCGACCCCGCCGAGGTGCCGGCGACGCCGTCGATCTGGGCGAATACGCCGGCCTGGTCGAGCGCCTTGGCGGCGCCGCCATAGGCGATCCCCCACACGCCGCCGCCGGAGAACACCAGCTTCTTGAACGGGAAGTCCATTGCCACCTCCTGCCGGCGCTGCGCCGGCGTTTTGGTCCGGAACCGAGCCTCGGGCTCGCTTCCGCCCGGGAGTGATCGCCGGTGCGCGATCCGTTTCCCTCGGGAGCGCCGCCGGGGCGCCCGGGCCGTCGGGGCCGGGCCGATCGGTCCGGCGGTTCCGGCGGGTCCAGGGAACTCCGGCACGACCGCGCTCACGGCGTTCCGGCGTCCGCGGCCGGACCCGGGTAAGATCCGGAGCGGTTCGCGGTCCCGCGACCGCCGCCAACCGCCGAGAGGAGACAGCGCATGCGCCGCCCGCCGCTGATCGTCGCCTCGCTCGCGTTCGCCGCCGCGCTCGCCGCACCGCCGCCGCCGGCCGGCGCCGCCGACGCCCGTCCCTTCACCGTCCACGACCTGGTGACCCTGAAGCGGGTGAGCGACCCGCAGGCGTCGCCGGACGGCACCCGGGTGGCGTTCGTGGTACGCGAGACCGATCTCGAGGCCGACCGCGGGCGGACCGACGTCTGGCTGCTCGAGCTGAACGCCGACGGCGGCGCGGCCGGCGAGCCGCGGCGGCTGACCGCGCACGAGGCGAACGACTCGAGCCCGCGCTGGGCGCCGGACGGGAGCGGCCTCTACTTCCTGTCGTCGCGCTCGGGCTCGTCGCAGGTCTGGCGGCTGCCGCTCGCCGGCGGCGAGGCGCAGCGGGTCACCGACCTGCCGCTCGACGTCGGCAACTACCTGGTCTCGCCGGACGGGGCGCGGCTGGCGGTGACGCTCGAGGTCTTCCCCGGCTGCGACACCGTCGCCTGCAGCGCGGACCGGGTGAAGGCGGAGGAGGAGAGCCCCGCCACCGGCCGCCGCTACGAGAAGCTGTTCGTCCGCCACTGGGACGCCTGGGGCGACGGCCGCCGGTCGCAGCTCTTCACGCTCGCGCTCGGCGCCGGCGGTACTGCGGCCGGCGAGCCGGCGGCGCTCGCGCGCGCGCTCGACGCCGACGTGCCGTCGAAGCCGTTCGGCGGCGCCGAGGAGATCGCGTTCTCGCCCGACGGCCGCTGGCTGGTCTTCGCCGCCCGCGACGCCGGCCGCGAGGAGGCGTGGTCGACCGATTTCGACCTCTACCGCGTGCCCGCCGACGGCTCGGCGCCGCCCGAGAACCTCACCGGCGCCAACCCGGCGTGGGACACCCAGCCGGCGTTCTCGCCCGACGGCCGCACCCTCGCCTACCTCGCGATGGCGCGCCCCGGCTTCGAGGCCGACCGCTTCCGCATCGTGCTCCGCGACTGGACGAGCGGCACTGGCCGAGTGAGTGAGGGCCGGGTGCTGACCGAGGGGTGGGACCGCTCGCCGGGGAGCCTGGCGTTCTCGCCCGACGGGGCGACGATCTACGCCACCGCCGGGAGCCTCGGCGAGGTGCCGCTGTTCGCGATCGACGTCGCCTCCGGCGCGGTGCGCGAGCTGGTCGCCGACGGCCACGTGCGCTCGCCGACGGTCGCCGCGGCCGGCGGCCGGGTGGTCTTCGGCCGCGACAGCCTGACCGCGCCGGTCGACCTCTGGTCGGCGGCCGCGGACGGCACCGACCTCCGTCGTCTCACCGAGGTCAACCGCGCGGCGCTCGCCGCGATCGAGATGGGGGCGCCCGAGCAGTTCACGTTCGCGGGCTGGAACGGCGAGACGGTCTACGCCTGGGTGGTCAAGCCGGCGCGCTTCGAGCCCGCCCGCCGCTACCCCGTGGCGTTCCTCATCCACGGCGGCCCCCAGGGGTCGTTCGGCAACGACTTCCACTACCGCTGGAACCCCCAGACCTACGCCGGCGCCGGCTACGGCGCGGTGATGGTCGACTTCCACGGCTCGACCGGCTACGGCCAGGCGTTCACCGACTCGATCTCCGGCGACTGGGGCGGCAAGCCGCTCGAGGACCTCCAGAAGGGGCTGGCCGCGGCGCTCGCGCGCTACCCGTGGCTGGACGGCGGTCGCGCGTGCGCGCTCGGCGCCTCCTACGGCGGCTACATGGTCAACTGGATCGCCGGCAACTGGCCCGACCGCTTCCGCTGCCTGGTCAACCACGACGGGGTGTTCGACGAGCGGATGATGTACTACTCGACCGAGGAGCTGTGGTTCCCGGAGTGGGAGCACGGCGGCCCGTACTGGGCCAACCCGGAGGGGTACGAAAAGCACAACCCGGCGCGCTTCGTCGAGAGCTGGCGGACCCCGATGCTCGTCGTCCACGGCGCGCGCGACTACCGCGTGCCCGAGACCCAGGGCCTCGCCGCGTTCACCGCCGCCCAGCGCCGCGGCGTGCCGAGCGAGCTGCTCGTCTTCCCCGACGAGAACCACTGGGTGCTCAAGCCGGCCAACAGCGTTCTCTGGCACGAGACCGTGCTCGGCTGGCTCGAGCGCTGGACGGCGGTTGAGGCTGAGGCCGGCGGACGGAGGTAAAAACTTTCAAATAACTTTGAGGAAGAAGAGACGAGCGCAACGAGGACAGCGCGCGGCCACCCAGCGCAAGTTACTCCGGCAGAGTCACTTGGGACGATCGAACGCGCCCGGCGCGGACTCCCGGGTCGAGCCCCCCGCCTTTTGCCACAACGAGAAAAAACTACGCGCTTGTCTCCCATCCGGGCGTAGAAACAACATGGATAATAGACGCAACGCGCAGCGGGACGCGCCGGCCGAGCGGAGGCGGCGGGCAGCCCGGACCGCCGCCAGGAGATCGACTCCGTGGATGACCCCGACGTCCTCATGCCCGGCAGCCGCCGCCTCCGCGCCGCCCACGCGCTGGACGACCGCACCGGCGCCTGCCCGCTGATCTACGACCTCGAGCGCGCCCTGCTGTTCGACGTGCCGGTCGACTACCAGTACCACATCCAGGCCGTGCTCGAGACCGGCGAGCTGGACGAGGGGCTGGTCGGCTGGCTCGCGAGCGTCGACCTGCTGACCTTCGAGCGCTGGACCGAGCCGGCGGCGGCCGGCGTCGGCTGGGGACCGGGCGGCGGCGCGCTCGGCGGCGTGTTCCTGGCCGGCGGCGCCGTGCATTGCCACCCGGGCGCCGCCGAGCCGTCGGCCGAGGTCCTCGCCTTCCCGTTCGAGACCAGGACCGAGGCACCGGTGGTCTTCCACCTCACGCTCGGGCCGGGCGGCGGCGCGGCGCTGCGGCGCGTGGTGGCGGCGGCGACCGCGAGGGCCGTGGCGGCGGCGCGGCCACTGTCGTTCGAGCTGTCCGGCAACGCCAAACGGCTCGACGACGAGATCGCGGAGCTGGTCACCGGCCACCCCTTTCGGGTCCGGCTCTCCTGCCCGCCGGCGGGAGCGAACGGCATGCTGCGCGGACCCTGGGGCCGACGGCTCCACGAGCGGCTGTCGCGGCTCGCCGACGCCGTCGGCCCGCGCCTGACGGTGCACGTCCGGCTCGGCCGGCATGACCGCCTGGGCGACCTCTGGCGCTGGGCGGGCGCGGCCGGCCTCGAGCGCCTCGACGCGACCAAGGCCGACGACCGCCCCGAGGGCGAGCACGGCTCGCGCTCCGCCGCGGGGCAGGCGTTCCGCGCCGACCTCGCCGAGGTCTGCGAGGAGATGTTCGAGGCGCTCGGGCAGGGCCGGGAGCGGTCGCTGCTCTACGAGCCGGTGGCGCGGGTCGCGCGGCGCCTGGCGGACGGCGGCGTCGTCGCCGCCGGCGACGGCGGCTTCCTCGCCCTGGTGCGCGACGGCCGGCTGATCCCGTGCGCGCCGCCGCTCCCGCTCGG
>CAZNIX010000324.1:0-5790 GCA_964573125.1 uncultured Thermoanaerobaculia bacterium | reverse complement strand
CGCACGGCACCCCCAGTCGGGGCAGGATCTCCCACAGCGCGAGCGCGCGCCGATCGCGGGCGTCGGCGCGGCGCGGGCGGGCGCCGAACGTGCCCCAGCGGGCGAAGCCGACCCCCGCCGGCAGCAGCTCGAGCGTCGCGCCGGGCGCGAGCCACGGCGCGGGCCAGACGCGCTCGGAGACCAGCCCGTGCTGATACGGGTACTTGCCGGTAGCGAGCGTGGTCCACAACGCGGTGCGCCGCTCGGCGGCGAGCGTCGACAGCCGGCCGTAGGCGCCGCCCCGGATCACCTCGTCGAGAAACGGCAGCCGGCCGCCGCCGGCCGCCGGTAGGAGCGCGTCGAGGGTGGCGCCGTCGAGGCCGACGACCAGCAGCCGCGGCCGCTGCTGGCTCTCGACCGCCGACGGCCGCGGCGAGCGCGCGGGCGGCGACCGGAAGGCCTCGCGGCGCTCGACCATCACGTACAGCGCCGCCGCCGCGAGCAGCGCGAAGACCAGCCGGCTGCGCGGCCCGTAGCGGCGGCGGTGCAGGGCGTGGAGCAGCGCGGTGTAGAACGCGATCAGCGCGGCGAGCGAGAGCAGGACCGCGGCCTTGATCATGCGCACGTTGATCCCGGGCGGCAGGAAGTAGGCGAAGCGGACGGCGTGGGTCCAGACCGCCACCGCCGCCGCGGCCAGCACCAGCGTCAGCAGCCAGGGCAGCGCCCGGCGCGCGCGCTGCCGCCGGCGCCGGAAGAAGGGCAGGGTCGCCGCCACGCCGGCGAGCGCGCCGAGCGCGCCGTAGACCGCCGCCCCGCGCGCCACCGAGGCCACGCCGAACGGCAGGTCCGGGTTGAGGAAGAAGATCAGGCCGGCGAGCAGCCCTCCGGCCAGCGCTCCCGGCAGGGCGCCGGCGGCGGCGATCTCGGCCCGCGCGGGCAGCGCGGGCCCCTGCGGGCGCGCGGTCACCGGCTCAGAAGATGTAGAGGTTGCGGTCGATCTCGTGCTCGAACTTCCAGTAGTAGGTGTAGCCGGGGAACTCGGCGGGGATGGTGTAGGTGGCGCGCATCCGGATCCGGTCGCCGACCCGCGTGACCTCGAGCTTGTCCTTGTCGAGGGGGATGTCGAGCTCGTGGGCCCGGGCCAGGATCCGCTTCTTCATCGCGTCGGCGTCGCGGCTGTAAGTGGCGACCGCCGCCTGGTCCTCCATGAAGTCGTGGAACTGGACGCTCTTCATCTTGATCGGCACCAGCACCCAGGCGACGATGACGCCGATGATCAGCAGCAGCAGCCAGAGGATGCAGCCGATCTTGCCCTCGCCCTTGTGACCTGACCTGGGGCGCATGGCGCGAGACCTCCTTCCGCGGGTCGTCGGTCGGGGACGATTCTAGCGCAAGCGGCGCGCCGGGCGCAGCCTCAGCGCACGAGGTGGAAGGTGCGCTCCCAGCGCGAATCCGGGATGAACCGCACCAGGAAGTAGCCGACGCGCTTGATCCGGGCCCAGGCGCCGGTCTCCCGCCGGCGCCCGGCGTCGTCCGACCACCGGTCCTCGTACGACCAGTAGATCAAGAGCGCCCGTCCCTTGATCAGCTCCTGGGGCACCGGCCCCCAGTAGCGCGAGTCGTTGGAGTTGTCGCGGTTGTCGCCGAGGCAGAAGTAGTGGCCGGCCGCGATCACCTCGGGGCCGTAGTTGTCGCGCGGCCGGTACGGTCCGGAGAAGCGCGAAGCGGGGTAGACCCGCGAATCGGTGTGGTACGTGTAGGCCGCCTCGTCGACCGGGTCGCCGTTGACGAACAGCTTCTTGTTGACGATCTCGACCCGGTCGCCGGGGAGCGCCACGCAGCGCTTGATGAAGTCGCGCTCCGGCTCCTCGGGCGACTTGAACACCACGACGTCGCCGCGGCGCAGCTCGCGCACCGGCAGCAGCCGCCGCTCGAGCGCGCTCGGCGCCGGCCCGTAGATGAACTTGTTGACCAGGATGTGGTCGCCGATCAGGAGGTTCTCCTCCATCGAGCCGCTCGGGATCTTGAACGCCTGGACCACGTAGGTGCGCGCGAAGGTGGCGAAGACGACCGCGATCAGCAGCGCCTCGAAGTACTCGCGGAAGACGGATTTCTGCGCCATGCGAGCCGCAATCTAACGCATCCGGCGGCCCCGGGCCAGCGCGGCGCCCCCGCCGGGCGCCCGCGTCCCGGGCCGGGAAGGGCCCGCTGTCCAGCGATTAGGCGGCGGTCCAGATCGCTTGACGAGCGGGCGAACCCCGGTCTGCTCGCCGTTCTCGTCTCCTTTCTCCCTCCTCCCCCCCGTCCGGTCCAGATCGCTTGACGCGGCGGCCGCCGGGCCGGACCGGTCCGGATCTGACAATCCCTTTCCCATCAGTTAGTTGCGCGGCATGGCATGGCCTGGCAAGGGCCTTGATGTTGGGGTCCGGCGCAACGACAAACCCGGAGAAAGGGGGTGGGACCGCGAAGCGCCGTAACCGCAGAACCATGACCGTCGATGAGGTGGGCCGGGCCGAGCGTCGGCCCGGTCCGAACGATCCGAAAACCGAAGTGACCGAATCACCCGTCCGGCCGGAACGAACCGGCCGGACCCAAGCCAAGGAGATGACCGATGAACACGACCAAGACCCAGCGCCTGATCCTCACCCTCGCCCTGCTCGCCGTCGCCGCGACGGCGCTCCCGGCCGTCGCGGCCGAGGGCAAGGTCAACGTCAACCAGGCGAGCGCCGAGCAGCTCGCGCTGCTGCCGCGCGTGGGACCGGCGATCGCCCAGCGCATCGTCGAGTTCCGCGAGGAGAACGGGCCGTTCGAGCAGCTCGAGGACCTGATGCTGGTGCGCGGCATCGGCGAGAAGACCTACGAGCTGATCGCTCCCCACGCCACGCTCAGCGGCGAAACCACCCTCACCGAGAAGGTGCGCACGGTCCGTGCCGGCGGCTCTGCCGACGGCGACGCCGAGCCCACTCCCGCTAGCTGACCCGCCGGAGGGGCGGGGCGGCCTCGCCGCTGCGCCCCGCCCCTCCCTCCCCTCGAGGACCGAGAAGACCGCCGAGCCGCGCTCGAGCGCCGGAGGTACGCCCGTGAACCGTCTCCCCGACCGCGATCCCGAAGCCGGCTGGACCCTGATCGAGCTGCTGGTGGCGCTCGCCATCGTCGGCCTGCTCGCCACGCTCGCCGCGCCGCCGCTGCTGCGCGCCGCGAGCGCGAACCGGATGCGCCTGGCGGCCTCCGAGGTCGCGACCTCGATGCAGCTCGCCCGCGCCTACGCCGTCCGCCACAGCGCCCGGGTCGGGCTGCGCTTCGACACCCGCGGCGCGGGCAAGGCGACCTGGACGCTCTACCGCGACGGCGACGGCGACGGCGTGCTCGCCAGTGACATCGCCGCCGGCACCGACCCGGTCGTGCGCGAGGCGCAGCTCCAGCGCCTGGGCGCCGCGGCGCGCTTCGGCTTCCCGCCCGGACCGGCGCCGCGCGACCCGAGCGACCCGCGCCGCCGCCTCGACCGCCTCGACGACCCGATCCGCTTCAACCGCTCCGACATGGCCTCGTTCGACCCGCTCGGCACCGCGACGCCGGGCACCGTCTACCTGACCGACGGCCGCGAGCTGCTGGTCGCGGTCCGGGTGACCCAGCACACCGGGCGGGTTCGGGTGCTGCGCTACGACCGGGCGAGCGAGACCTGGGCTGGGATTTGACTCCCCGGCGGGCTGGGGGTAGTTTGTCCCGCCATGCGGGCGATCGTGATGGTGACCACCGTCGGCACCGAGGAGCAGGCCAACCTCATCGCCCGCGAGCTGGTCGCCCGCCGCCAGGCCGCGTGCGTCAACGCGGTCCACGGCGTCCGCTCGACCTACCGTTGGAAGGGCAAGATCTGCACCGACGGCGAGATCATGCTCGTGGTCAAGACCGCGGAGACGGAGTTCGACGCCGTCGCCGCCACCATCCGCGAGCTGCACAGCTACGAGCTGCCCGAGATCCTCTCCTTCCCGGTCGACCGCGGCGACGCCGGCTTTCTGCGCTGGATCGCCGACAGCGTCGACAAGCAGGCCGACTTCCCCGACGAAGACGAAGAAGACAACGACGACGAGCCGGCCTTCGCCACCGACGACTAGGAGAGGGGGGCTGTTCCATCGGAGACCTGGAGGCCCCCGCACACGCGCCCTCGAGGCGCGCGTAGACCTGCTGCTACCGGGGTCAGGGCTCCGCCAGCGCCTGCTCGAGGTCCGCAACCAGGTCGTCGGCGTCCTCGAGGCCGACCGAGATGCGGATCATGCCCTCGGAGAGACCGAGCGCGTCGCGCATCTCGCGCGGCACCGAGGCGTGGGTCATCGTGGCCGGGTGCGAGATCAGGGTCTCGACCCCGCCCAGGCTCTCGGCCAGGCTCATCACCCGCACCCGGTCGAGCATCGCCTTGGCCGCCGGGTAGCCGTCGAGCTCGAAGCTGACCAGGGCGCCGAAGCCCGAGGCCTGGCGCTGGTGGACCGCGTGGCCCGGATGGCTCGGCAGCCCGGGGTAGAGCACCGAGCGCACCTGCGGGTGGCCGGCGAGGAAGTCGACCACCCGGCGGGTGTTGGTCTCGTGGCGCTCCATGCGCACCGCCAGGGTCTTGATCCCGCGCAGCACGAGGAAGCTGTCGAACGGCGAGAGCACCGCGCCCGCCGACTTCTGGACGAACGCGAACCACTCCCCGTGCTCCTCCCGGGCCGCGACCAGCATGCCGCCGATCGAGTCGGAGTGGCCGTTCAGGAACTTGGTCGTCGAGTGCACGACGACGTCGGCGCCGAGCTCGAGCGGGCGCTGGAAGTAGGGCGAGAGGAAGGTGTTGTCGACCACCAGCACGGCGCCATGGCGGCGCGCGATCTCCGCCGCCGCCGCGATGTCGGTGATCCCCATCAGCGGATTGGTCGGCGTCTCGATGTAGACCATGCGCGTCGTCGGGCGCAGCGCGGCCGCGATGGCGGCCGGCTCGGTGGCGTCGACCCACGAGAACTCGAGCCCGTAGCGCTCGAGGATCTGGTGGAAGAGGCGGTAGGTGCCGCCGTAGACGTTGCGCGACACCACGGCGTGATCGCCGCTCTGGAGCAGGGTCATCAGGGTCGAGATCGCCGCCATGCCGGAGGCGAACGCGTGGCCGCTCCGGCCGCCCTCGAGCGCGGCGGCGTTGGCCTCGAGGGCGCTCCGGGTCGGGTTCTGCACCCGCGCGTACTCGAACCCCTTGTGCCGGCCCAGCTCGTCGTGAACGTAGGTCGAGGTCTGGTAGATCGGCACCGTCACCGCGCCGGTCGCCGGATCGGGCGGCTGGCCGGCGTGGATGGCGCGGGTCGAGAATCCGAGGTCCTTGGGATCGCCCTTCACGTGAATGCTCCTCTCGTGGGGGTGGGCGCGCCGGCGCGGCGCGAAGAGCGGGATTGTATGCGAGCGGGCCGGACCTGGGGCGGGTCGGGGAGCGAGGCCGCGCGGCGCGCCCGGCCGCCGGCGCCATAAGATACCGGGGTGAGCGAAGCGCGAGCCCCGGCGGCGGCCGACGCCTTCTCGCCGATCGCCTGGCGCGACGGCGGGCTGGCGCTGCTCGACCAGACCCGGCTGCCCGCGGAGGAGGTCTGGCTCGACTGCCGCCGGCCCGAGGACGTGGCGGCGGCGATCCGGCGCCTCTCGGTGCGCGGCGCGCCGGCGATCGGCGTCGCCGCCGCCTACGGGCTGGCGCTGGCGATCGCTCCCGGCGCCGACGGCGACGGTGCCGGCGAGGAGGACGGTTCGCCCGAGGCGCTGCGCCGCGAGTTCGAGGCCGCCGCCGAGCTGCTCGGCGCGACG
>CAZNIX010000323.1:0-5832 GCA_964573125.1 uncultured Thermoanaerobaculia bacterium | reverse complement strand
TAGTCGGTGACGTCGCGGCTCAGGCTGCGCGCCTGCTCGCGCGCGCGGCCGTAGCCCTTGCGGAGCTGCGCCGCCGCCTCGGCGCCGCGCTCGCGCGCCGCCCGGGCGCCCCGGCGCAGCTCGGCCGAGGCCTTCTCGGCGCCCTTGCGCACCTCGTCGGAAACCTCGCGGTAGCGGTCTTCGAGCTGCCCGGCGACCTGCTGCAGCCGCTCGCGGGCGGCGTCGATCTTGCCGGATGCTTCCGCTTTGCTGTCGGCCATGTCGATACCTCCTCACTCGCTGTTCGTTCGACGATCTCGTCAGCGCGCCCGCTGCAGTCTACCGCCGGCACTCTACACCGCGCGCCACCCTTCAGGGCGGGCGGTTCCCGCCCCCTCCCGGCGGCGGAGCGCCTTCCCGCGGGCCCCCGCCTCCGAGTCCCTCGCGTCGGCCCGCACGCGCGCCTCCGGGGCGCGTTCAGCCCGTCGCCACCCGGCCTGCCGCGCGAGGCCGGTGATACGCTGCCGCGGCCGATGGCCAGGGTCACCTTCCACGGCGCCTACGGGTGCGTCACCGGCAGCGCGACGCTGCTCGCCTGGGGCGGCACCCGGGTGCTCGTCGACTGCGGCCTTTACCAGGGCGACGAGGCGCTCGAGGCGCGCAACCGGGCGCCGTTCCCGTTCCCGCCGCGCGAGCTGACCGCGGTGGTCGCGACCCACGCCCATCTCGACCACACCGGGCTCCTCCCCCGGCTCGCCGCCGCCGGTTTCGAGGGGCCGGTCCACTGCACGCGCGCGAGCCGGGCGCTGATCTCGCTCCTGCTCGAGGACGCCGGCGAGCTGCAGGAAGAGGAAGCCCGCTACGCGCGCCGCAAGGGCTACAGCCGCCACCGCGAGCCGCAGCCGCTCTACACCGCCGCCGACGCGCGGCGGGCGATCCGGCTGCTCGCGCCGCTGGCGTTCGACGCCGAGCACGACCTCGCCCCCGGCGTGCGGCTGCGCTACCGCCGCGCCGGCCACCTGCTGGGGGCGGCGACGGTCGAGATCGCGGCCAAGGGCGCCGACGGCGAGCGCCGCTGGTGGTGCTTCTCGGGCGACGTCGGCCGCTACCAGGTGCCGATCCTCAAGGACCCGGAGCCGCCGCTCGCCGCGCCGGCGGCGCTCGTGCTCGAATCGACCTACGGCGACCGGAACCACGCCCCCGAGCGCACCGAGGAGGAGCTGCGCCAGGCGATCGCCGCGACCTTCGAGCGCGGCGGCACGGTGATCATCCCGGCGTTCGCGCTCGGCCGCACCCAGGAGGTGCTCTACCACCTGGCGGCGATGGCCGACGAGGGCGCGCTCGACCCCGCCGACGTCTTCCTCGACAGCCCGATGGCGATCAGCGCCACCGAGCTGTACGAACGCGCCCGCGCCGAGCACGACGAGGAGATGGCCGAGCTGGTCGCGAACCACACGAGCCCGCTCGCCGGCGACCGCTTCCAGCGCTGCCGCACCGTCGACCAGTCCAAGGCGCTCAACGCGCGCCGCGAGCCGGCGGTGATCGTCGCCGCGAGCGGCATGGCCGAGGGCGGCCGCGTGGTCCACCACCTCGCGCAGCGGCTGGGCGACCGCCGCACGACCGTCCTCTTCGTCGGCTACCAGGCCGCGGGCACCCGCGGCCGGGCGCTGGTCGACGGCGCCGACCAGGTGGCGATCCACGGCCGCCCGGTGCCGGTGCGCGCCGAGATCCGCTACCTGCGCAGCCTCTCCGCCCACGCCGACCGCGACGAGCTGCTGCGCTGGTGCCGCGCGCTCCCCGCGCCGCCCGCGCGCCTCTTCCTCAACCACGGCGAGGACCCGGCGCGCAAGGCGCTGGCGGCGGCGATCGCGGGCGAGCTGAGCGAGCTGGGCTGGCCGCGCGCGGCGCTGCCGCTGCCCGGCGACTCGGCGGCGTGGTAGGCCCCCCGTGGTAGAAAAGCCGCCGCCATGAGCCACCACACGCTCTCGGTCTCCGGCCTGCGCTGCGCCCACTGCGTCCAGATCCTCGAGCGCAACCTGCGCCGCGTCCCGGGCGTGCGCCGGGTCGAGGTCCGCCCGACCGACGAGCAGGTCGACATCGACGCCGACCCGCGTCTGGTCAGCGAGGCGGTGCTCACCGCCGCGGTGCGCGACTCCGGCCTCCACGTCCAACCCGCGCGGCGGCCGCTGTTCGCGGGCGAGGAGCCGGAGGGCGAAGCCGGCGCCGAGGCGGGCCCCACCGAGTCTCACGGTCCCGATCTCGGGGACCTCGACCTGGGCAAGCTGGACTTCGGAGAGCCGCGGCGGGGCGCCGGGTAGCCGCGGCGGTCTACGAAGCTCGCCGGCGGGCGTCCGACGACTTCGGCTCGCGCCGGCCGGCGGCCTCAGTCGAGGATCGTCAGCCGGTCCGGCGCGTTCGGCACCATGCACAGGAACTCGAACGGCGGCTCGAGGACCTGGTAGGAGTGCGGCACGCCGGCCGGGATGTAGAGCACGTCGCCCGCCGACACCTCGTGCACGCCGTCGCCGATCGTCACCCGCGCGCGCCCGGCGAGTACGTACTGCTCGTGCTCGACCTGGTTGGTGTGGCGCGGCATGCCGCCGCCCTCCCCCATCGAGAACTTGCGCATCGCGAAGTGCGGCGCGCCGTCGCGCTCGCCGAGCAGCACCTGGATGGTCGCCGCGGTGCCCGCCCGCACCTCGTCCGCGGGCACCCGGTCGGCGCGTTTGACGACGGGGGCGAGGCGGGCGGGCTCGGCGGCGCTCATCGTCATCGACCTCCAGGTACGGCCGTTCTCCGCGTGGGGCCGGGCGGATTCTAGCGCCGGGTCGCTCAGCGCGGCACGAACGCTGACGACGGCCTTCGCCGCAGCGCTCGGCCCCATTCCGAATTCTGTATAGGCCGCGGGCACTTTGCATGAGAAACTGCCCGCGATGTATACACGCTTGGCGACCATCCCGGACCATTCGTGACGCCTTCCATGGCGATCGGCCGCAGCGCGGCCGCTGACCAACCCCCCTGATATCCTGGCCTCGCGCAACCCGTCCCTTCTATCCTCGATCGCCTGGCCGGGGTTCGCCCGCGCCTGGCGGACACGCACGTCGATGCCGACCGATTCAGCTCCACAGTGCCATCCCTCGTGGCCGGCAGCGGCGAGGGCGCTCGTCGAGCGAGCGATCGACCGGCACGGCGGCTGGTCGATCGGGTCACGCCTCGAATGGGTCACCGTGCGGCCCCGGTTCCTTCGCGGCGTGCTCCCGTGGTTCAAGGGGCATCCGCGCTCGTTCCAGCACCCGCGCTCGATCAAGGCCTCGCCCCGGCGCTGGCGTTCCGAGTGGAAGGACTACCCGACCGCGGGGAGCCTCGGCATCTTCGACCGCGGCGACGTGCGGCTGCGCGACGCGGCGACCGGCCGCCTCACCGCGGAGAGCCCGAATCACCGGCGCACTTTCCGCGGCCTGAGGAAGTACCGGCGGTGGAGCCCGCTGGACGCCCTCTACTTCTTCGGCTACGCCTTCTCGAGCTACGCCGCCGTGCCCTTCCTGCTGCCCCGCCTGCGTTATGTCGGAGCCGTCTCCTCCCGCTGGGCGGGGGAACGCATGGCGGGGGTGCGGGTGGCGTTCCCGCCGGGCTGGCACGTCCACTCGCGCGTGCAGAGCTACTACTTCGACGCCGGCGGCCTGCTCCGGCGCCACGACTACGTGGCGGACATCGTCGGCTCGTGGGCGATGGCCGCGCAGAGCTGGGACGACTACGTCACGGTGCAGGGCATCCCGATTCCGGGCCGGCGCACCGTCTTCTGGCGTCTCGGCCGCAGCCACCTTCCGGGTGTGATCGTGCTGGCGTCCGCCTTCGAAGGGATCGCGGTGGAGCTCGCCGAGGGCCGGCCGCCGTCGGCCGGCCACGTCGATCCGCCCGCCGACCAACCCGGCGGCGCGGCCTCCACCGTTGTGGTATGACCTGCCGGCGATGAGTCCCGCCCACCGCCGCGCCCGCCACTTCCTTGCGCTCGCCGGCCTCGCCGGCGCCCTCGTCTCGCCGTTGGTCAGACCGGCCGCTGCCGGCGACTCCACCGCCGTCGACGCCGCCGGCGCCGCCCGGGAGGCGATCGAGCGCGGCGACGCCGCCTGGGAGCGCCGCGCCGAAGGCCACCGCGGCGACCGCGCGTCGCCGGGGCCGATCGCCGCGGCCGCCGCGGCCTACGAGGAGGCGCTGACCGTCGATCCGGGCGCGCCGGCCGCGACCTGGCGCCTCCTGCGCGCGCTCTACTTCCAGGGCGACTACGCGACCGCCGACCGCGACGCCAAGGCCCGCCTCTACGACCGCGGCAAGGCGGCGTGCGGCGCCGCCCTCGAGCGCCTGGCGCGCGAGGTCCCGGGGTTCGAGGGGGTCGAGGGCGCGACCGCCGGGACGCTCTCGGCGCGGCTCGGCGACCGGCCCGACGCCGCGAGGCTCTTCTTCTGGTGCGCCGTCAACTGGGGCCTGTGGGGGGAGAACCACGGCAAGCTGGCCGCCGCGCGCGCCGGAGTGGCCTCGAAGGTGCGCGACTTCTGCCTCGCCACGATCGCGCTCGACGGGCGCACCGAGCAGGGCGGCGGCCACCGCATCCTCGGCCGCCTGCACAGCGAGGCGCCGGAGATCCCGTTCATCACCGGCTGGGTCGACCGCGAAACCGCGATCGCCGAGCTGCGCCGCGCCAACGCGATCGCCCCCGACGACCCGATCAACCGCATCTTCCTCGCCGAGGCGCTGCTCGACCACGGCGACGCCCGCCAGCAGGAGGACGCGTGGGCGATCCTCACCGCCCTCGGCCGCCTCGAGCCGCGGCCGGAGAAGGCGGTCGAGGACGAGCGGGTGCGCCGGCTGGCCCGGGAGCACCTCGAACGGCGGGGCGGCTGAGCGCGCACGTAGGCCTCGGTCCGCTCACCCGGCGCGTCTCGCCTCCGCCATCGCCTCGGCGATCACCGCCTCGTCGACCCCGTGTCGGGTCAACGAGTCGATGAACTCGGTCAGCTCCGCGCTCCCTTCCAGCCGCTCGAGATCGCGCCGGAGACCCTGCCCGACGTAGGCCCGGAGCAGCGGCTGATAGCCCGAGAAACCCAGCCGTGGGGCGATGCGCCTCAGATCCTCGACGACATCCTCCGGCATGCGGAGGCTGATCGCGGTCATCGGCCGATCCTTGCGCAGACGCCGCTTGAGATCACTGGTCTTCATCGAACCGCCTCTCCGTGCTCGTGGCGGGCCGCGCCGAGATGATCCGGAACACCTCGTCCCGCTCGACGAACACGACTTGGAGGAGCGAAGATGATGCCCTGGAGCGAATGGCGGACCGTCACGGCTGAACCTACGTCAACGTATATACAATGTCAATATGTAGAAGCCTGGGGGCTCGGGCGGCCCGATGCGCCGTCGAGCCCGAGCGTCGGGACCAGCTCGTCGAACGCGATGCCGTCCCCCGGCGCCCAGCCCGGCAGGTCGGTCATCACGAAGCCGAGGCTGTCGTCGCGACGGAGGGCGCCGTGGGTCCAGCGCAGGCCGCCGAGCGATACGCGCGCGCCCAGCTCGGTCCACGGCGAGCCGTAGGAGTGGCCGGGGGCGAGCGAGCAGAGCACCGAAGCCGGATTTGCGACCAGCTCGAAGCCGGTGGCGATCCGGCGCAGGGCGTCGGGGAAGCGGGCGTCGAGGGTGGCTTCGAGCCAGGCCTCCGGAGGGTACCAGCCGCCGCCCGGCAGGCTGCCATCGCCGGCGAGGCCCGCGCCGCCGCCGCCCGCTCGTCCGCCGTCCGCCGGCCCGGCGCCATCTGCCACCACCGCAGACTGCGCCGCCCCGGCGACGCGGCGGCGCTCACCGCCC
>CAZNIX010000322.1:0-5833 GCA_964573125.1 uncultured Thermoanaerobaculia bacterium | reverse complement strand
CGGCCGCCGGCGAGGGCGGCGGCGAGGGCGGGGAGAGCGGCGGCGAGGGCGGCGAGGGCGGCGGCACCGTGATCGTGATCGAGGGCGCCGGCTCCGAGGTCGCGGTCGCCGCCGGCAGCCGGCGCGCCGGCCAGCGCGGCCCGCGCAGCAAGCTGCTCGCGATCGACCGCCCGGGCCGGGTCGAGGAGGTGTGGAGCTTCGAGAACGAGACCGTGTTCGCGCTCTCCTTCCAGCGCGGCAAGCTGTGGGTCGGCACCGGTCTCGCGGGCAAGCTCTACAGTTGGGACGGCGCGCAGATGGTGCTCGAACAGGACGTCGACGAGGGGCAGGTGGTCGCGGTCGTGCCCGGCGAGCCGGGCCCGGCGTTCGCGACCACCAACGCCGCCGCGCTCTACCGCGCGAGCGGCGGCCTCGAGCGCGACGGCACCTACACCTCGGCGCCGCTCGACGCCGGCCAGGCGGCGCGCTTCGGCACCTTCCGGTGGCGCGGCGAGCTGCCGCCCGGCGGCCGGCTCGAGTTCGCGTTCCGGAGCGGGGTCTCGGCCGAGCCCGACCGTACCTGGTCGGAGTGGTCCGACTGGCGCAAGAGCGGCGGCGCCGGCGCGCGCGGCGGCGAGGGCGGCGAGGTCGGGCTCGACGGCGTCGACCCCGGCCGCTACGTCCAGTGGCGGGCGCGCTTCTCCGCCGCCGACGGCGCCTCGCCGCGCCTCTACGGCGCCGAGCTGTCCTACCGCCAGGAGAACCTCCGGCCGCGCGTCGAGCGCTTCGCCGTGCTCGACCCGGGCGAGATCCTGGTGCCCCAGAACTTCAATCCCGCCAACCAGGTCTACGAGCCGGCGAGCCCTGACCGCGAGGGGATCTTCACCACCCTCGAGCCCGCCGCCGAGGACGGCGCCGGGCGGCTCAAGACGCTGTGGAAGAAGGGCTTCCGGTCGCTGCGCTGGGCCGTCGAGGACGACAACGGCGACGCCCTGCGCTACCGGCTGAGCTTCCGCCCCGAGGGCGCGGCGACGAACGGTGCGCGATCCGGCGGCGGCGGCGGCGACGTTTGGCTGGCGATGGCCGAGGAGCTGGAGGACGACCACTTCAGCTTCGACTCGACCGCGCTCCCCGACGGCGTCTACCGCTTCCGCCTCGAGGCCACCGACGCGCCCGACAACCAGGACGGCGCCGCGCTCGCCGCCGAGCGCGTCAGCGAGCCGGTGGTCGTCGACAACAGCCCGCCCGAGCGGGTCGACGTCGAACGCCGCCGCGGCGCCCTGGCGGTCACCGTCGCCGACGCCTGGAACCCCCTGCGCCGCGCCGAGTTCTCGATCGACGCCGGCGAGTGGCAACCCGCCGAGCCCGCCGACGGCCTCCTCGACGGCCGCCGCGAGACGCTGCGCATCGAGGTGCCGGACGGGGCGCGGCTGGTGCTCCTCCGGGTCGAGGACGCCGCGTTCAACCTCGCGACGTTCGACCTCTCGCTCTAGCCGGCGGCCGCGGCTCCGGGGGCTCACGGCCGCGGGCCGGTGAAGGCCGCCGCTTGCGGAGTGTGCTACCGTTTGGTCGCACCAAAGCGGAGCGAACTCCCGAATGGTCAGCATCGACCGGATCCTGCGCATCGACTTGCCGGCCCGCCAGTCGGCCTTCCTGTGGGGACCCCGCAAGACTGGCAAGAGCACCTACCTCCGGTCGGCATTCCCCGAGAGCCTGACCTTCGACCTGCTCCGCACGGACCTCATGTTGGAGCTCGCGAAGCGGCCGGCCCGGTTGCGCGAGCAGCTCCTGGCGGCTCCCCCCGAAGCGCTCCGCTCGCCGGTGATCCTGGACGAGGTCCAGAAGGTCCCCCAACTGCTCGACGAGGTCCACTGGCTGATCGAGAACCGGGGTCTGCGCTTCATCCTGTGCGGCTCGAGCGCGCGCAAGCTCAAGCGGGGCGGCGTCAACCTCCTCGGCGGGCGCGCCTGGCGCTACGAGATGTACCCGCTCGTCTCGCTCGAGATCGGGGACCTCGATCTCCTGCGGGCGCTCAACCGGGGCCTGGTCCCGGCGCACTACCTGAGCCCGGGCTACCGACGGTCGCTCGACGCCTATGTCGTCGACTACCTGAAGGAGGAGGTCTTCGACGAGGGGCACACCCGCAACGTAGCCGCCTTTTCGCGCTTCTTCGACGCCATGGCCTACTCCCACGGCGACCTGACGAACTACGCCAACATCGCGCGCGACTGCGGGGTCGACGCCAAGACCGTGAAGGAGTATTACCAGATCCTGGTCGACACGCTGCTCGGCACCTTCGTCGAGCCGTGGAAGAGACGTCAGGAGCGGCAGGTCATCGGCAAGGCGCCGAAGTTCTACCTGTTCGACGTCGGGGTGGCGGGCGCCCTCACGCACCGGCGGATCGCGGAGGCGCGGGGCGAGGCGTTCGGCCGCGCGCTCGAGCACCTCGTGCTCATGGAGATCCAGGCCCACCGGTCCTACCGCGAACTCGGCTACGGGGTCCACTTCTGGCGGACGAAGAGCGGCCTCGAAGTGGATTTCGTGCTCGGGGACGGCGAGGTCGCGGTGGAGGTGAAGGGGACCTCTCGGGTCGATCCCTCGGATCTCCGGTCCCTCCGCGCGTTCGTCGCCGACCACCGCCCGCGCCGCGCCATCCTCGTCTGCAACGAGCGCGCCCCTCGTCTCGTCGAGGGCATCGACGTCCTTCCCTGGCGGGAGTTCCTGGCCCGCCTGTGGGCCGGGCGGGTCCTGAGCTGAGCCGGCGCCCTCGCCCCCTGACGAATCCTCCCGCGGGCTGCTAGAGTCCGGCCGCGAATGGGCGCCAAGATCGCGGTCTACCCGGGGTCGTTCGACCCCATCCACAACGGCCACCTGGACATCATCCAGCGCTGCGTGCCGCTGTTCGACGAGGTGGTGGTCGCGGTGCTGCGCAACGACGAGAAACGGCCGCTCTTCCCCGAGGCCGAGCGGGTCGAGATGATCGAGAGCGTGCTCGCCGATTTCCCGACCTGCCGGGTCGAGACCTTCTCCGGCCTGCTCGTCGATTTCACGCGCCGGATCGGCGCCCGGGTGGTGGTGCGCGGCCTGCGCGCGGTCTCTGACTTCGAGACCGAGTTCCAGATGGCGCTGATGAACCGCCGGCTCGACCCGCGGGTCGAGACCCTGTTCATGATGCCGCGCGAGGACTACAGCTATCTCTCGAGCCGGCTGCTCAAGGAGGTCGCCGGGCTCGGCGGCGAGCTGACCGGCCTCGCCCCGCCGATGGTGCTGGAGCGGCTGCGCGCCCGGCTGGCGGCGAAGGCGACTCCGGCTCGCGCGTAGGCCGGCCGCGGGCGCGCGGCGGGTCCCGCCGCCGTCGACGTGACGCACGCCGGCGCGAGTCGGCGGGGGAGGGAACCGTGGACGAGGCCGCCGGGGAACAGCGGGGGCCGGCCGCCGGCGGGGGCGGCCTCGCCGCGTTCGTCCGCCGCCTGCCCAAGGCCGAGCTGCACGTCCACCTCGAGGGCGCGATGGCGCCGGCGACGCTGCTGGCGCTGGCGCGGCGTCACCGGGTCGCGCTGCCGGCGGACGACGAGGCGGGCCTCGCGCGCTGGTTCCGGTTCCGCGATTTCGACCACTTCGTCGAGGTCTACCTCGCGATCTCCTCGTGCCTGCGCGCGCCCGAGGACTTCCACCGCCTGGCGCTCGACTTCGTCGCCGGCCAGGCGCGCCAGGGGGTGGTCTACACCGAGGCCCACTTCACGGTCTCGACCCACCTCGCCAACGGCGCCGGCGGCGACGGTCTGCTCGACGCCCTGGCCGCCGCCGCCGCCGAGGGGGAGCGCCGTTTCGGCTCGGCGCTGCGGCTGATCCCCGACCTCGTGCGCAACCAGGACCTCGGGCGCGCGGACGCCACCGTCGAGTGGGCGGCGGCGGCGCGCGAGCGGCGGCTGGCGGTGGCGCTCGGCCTGGCCGGCGTCGAGCGCGGCCACCCCTCGGCGCGGTTCGCCGGCCACTTCGCGGCCGCCGCGGACGAAGGCTTGCACCGCGTCGCCCACGCCGGCGAGCACGCCGGCGCCGACTCGGTGCGCGAGGCGATCGAGCACTGCGCCCCCGAGCGCATCGGCCACGGCGTGCGCGCGATCGAGGACCCGGCGCTCGTCGCCGAGCTGGCCGCGCGCGGCCTGCCGCTCGAGGTCTGCCCGACCAGCAACCTCCGCCTCGGCGTCTATCCCGCGCTCGGCGCCCACCCGTTCGACCGCCTGCGCCGCGCCGGGGTGGCGGTGACCGTCAACTCCGACGACCCGCCGCTCTTCGGCACCACGCTCGAGGACGAGTACCTGCGGCTGGCCGCGGCGTTCGGCTACGGCCCGGCCGACCTCGCCGCGCTCGCCGCCGCCTCGTTCCGCCACTCGTTCCTCCCCGCGCCCGAGCGCGAGCGCCGGCTGCGCGAGGTCGAGCGCCGGGCGGCGGACCTCGGCGAGGAGCTGTTCGGGGCGGCGGTCGCGATCGACCGGGCCGGTCAAAGGTCCGGCGCGTGACGGCGCGCGCGGTCGCCGGCCGGGGTTTCGCGGTGCGCGGCTCGGAGCGTGGGAACAGGGCGATGGACGCCTTCGAGGGCCCTCGTCATCCGCCTGTTCCCTCGCTCGGGTGGTCGGCGCCGCCAGCGCTCTCGGGCGCGATTCGATCCGCGCGCAGGCGGTCGAGCTGCCGGCGGGCGCGCCGGGTGGCGCCGAGGGCGACGAGCCGTCCGTCGGCGGCGCGGCGGAGGTAGGCGGTCCCCGGGCCCGCCGCCGCGTCCTGCCAGAGTGTGAAGCCTTCCCAGCGCAGGCGCCCCGGTGCGCCGGGCGGCCGGTGGACGGTGATCGCGCTCGCCCGGCGGCCCTCGGCGTCGAGGAACAGGACCTCCCCGCCGGCGTCCTCGGCGCGCCTGAGCCAGCCGGCGACGTAGACCAGGCCCGGATCCAGGGTCGCACCGACCTCGGCGACCCGGCCCGCCTGGCGCCCGCCGCCGGCAAGCGGCGCGACCGCGAGGGCGCCGGGGAGCGGCGGCGCCGGACGGTCGAACGGCACGTGCCCCAGTGCGCGCATGGCCGGCGCCGCGAGCATCACGCCGCGCGGGTTGGGCGACACCAGGGCCAGATACCAGGTGTCCTCGAGACCGAGCCGCAGCCCGGTCTCGGCCAGCGGCTGGCGCCGCCCCTGCTCGACCAGGAGCTCGATCACCCACAGGCCCCGCTGGTAGGCGGGCACCGCCGCCAGCGCCACCACGGCGGCGACCAGCCAGGCCGCCGCCCGGCGGCGCCGGCGGACGGCGCCGATCGCCGCGCCGGCGGTTGCGAGCAGGAAGAGCGCGGAGTAGATCGCGTAGCGGACCGGCGGCGCGCTCGCCTCCCCGGCCATCAGGGCGCGGCCGAGCGCGGCGAGCACCCCGCTGCCGACGGCGTAGAGCTGGACCATCAGCCAGAAGACGGGGAGCCCCCGATCCCCGCCCCGGGCGAACGCCGCCGCCTGCGCCGCCGCGCCCGCCGCCAGGAGAGCCCAGCCGACGTGCCGGGCGGTCGCCAAGTCGCCGGTGAACGGCACGCCGAGGAAGACCCCGAGGAAGCGCACGATCTGCCAGGGTCCCGGGACCTCCGCCGGCACCGGCGGTGGCCGGCCGACGAGATAGGTCGCCGCCGCCAGCGCCGCCGCGGCGGCGACGAGCGCGAGGTCGCGCCGAGGCAGGCGCAGCGCGAGCGCGCCGGCGGCGAGCGCCGGCCAGGCCGCCAGCTCGGAGCTGAAGGTCAGCGGCCCGAGGACGGCGAGCGGGAAGAGCGGCCAGATCGGCCCCGGCGCGGGCGCCGCCCGGCGCGCGAGCACCGCCAAAGCGGCG
>CAZNIX010000321.1:0-5856 GCA_964573125.1 uncultured Thermoanaerobaculia bacterium | reverse complement strand
CGCGGCGCCGGCGCTAGCCGCCGGCCGCCGGCGCCGGCTGCGCAGACGGCCCCATGCGCACCACCACCCGGTGGCGCCCGCCGTCGTCGCGCAGCGGGACCCGGGGCTCGTCGAGGCGGCGGCCGTCCAGCTCGACCTCGCGCACGCCGCGGCAGACGCGGTCCGGGTTGACCACCCGGATCTCGTAGACCGCGGCGCCGGCGCGCACCTCCGCCTCGAAGCCCGGCCACTCGCGGGCGATGCACGGCGCGATCTCGAGCGCGTCGCCGCGCCGCCGCAAGCCGAGGATCGCCTCGAGGCCGAAGCGGTGGAGCCAGGCGGCGGCGCCGGTGTACCAGGTCCAGCCGCCGCGGCCTTCGTGCGGCGGGACGCCGCCGACGTCGGCGGCCGCGACATACGGCTCGACCCGGTAGCGCTCGGCCCCGCCGGGGCTCGCCGCCCGCGCGACCGGCAGCAGCATGCTCAGCAGCTCGACCGCGAGGTCGCCCTCCCCCAGCTCGGCGAACGCCCACGCGCCCCACACCGCGGCGTGGGTGTACTGGCCGCCGTTCTCGCGCACGCCCGGCGGGTAGGCGCGGATGTAGCCGGGGTCGAGGTCGGTGCGGTCGAACGGCGGCGCGAGCAGCAGCAGCAGCCCCTCCTCCCGGCGCAGCAGCCGCTCGCGCACCGACGCCATCGCGCGCGCGCAGCGCTCGGGGTCGCCGGCGCCGGAGAGCACCGCCCAGGCCTGGGCGATGAGGTCGGTCCGGCACTCCTCGCTCGCCGCCGAGCCGACCGGCCGGCCCTCGTCGTCGTACGCCCGCCGGTACCAGGCGCCGTCCCAGGCGTGTTCCTCGAGCGCGCCGGCGACCTCCCGCGCCTGCGCCGCGAGCCCGGCGCCGCGTTCCGGCTCGCCGGCGGCGGCGCACAGCGGCGCGAACTCCCGCAGCACGGCGCACAGGAACCAGCCGAGCCACACGCTCTCGCCGCGGCCCGCGAGGCCCAGGCGGTTCATGCCGTCGTTCCAGTCGCCGCTCCCGATCAGCGGCAGGCCGTGGGGCCCGCGGGTGGCGCCGCGCGCGATCGCCCGCAGGCAGTGCCGGTAGAGGGTCGCCGCGGTCGCCCCGGTCTCGAAGCGGCCGGAGCGCTCGACCTCGTCGTCGGCGAGCGGGGGCGCGGCGAGAAACGGGACCTCCTCGTCGAGCACGGCGCGGTCGCCGGTCACCGCCACGTAGCGGGCGCACGCCCAGGGCAGCCACAGCAGGTCGTCGGAGCAGCGGGTGCGCACCCCGAACCCGGTCTCGGGATGCCACCAGTGGAGGACGTCGCCCTCCTCGAACTGCCGCGCCGCGGCGCGCAGCAGGTGCTCGCGGGCGAGGTCGGGTACTACCGCCGCCAGGTTGGCCGCGTCCTGGAGCTGGTCGCGGAAGCCGTAGGCGCCGCTCGACTGGTAGAGGGCGGTGCGCGCCCACAGCCGGCAGGCGATCGCCTGATAGGGGAGCCACCGGTTGAGCATGCGGTCGATGCCGGCGTCGGGCGTGGCGACCCGGATGCCGTCCAGCCGCCGCCGCCAGCCCTCCGCGCTCTCGATCGCCGCGGCGCGGGCGGCCGCGGGCGCGCGGAAGCGGCGGGCGAGCGCCAGCGCCTCCGCGCGGTCCCGCCCCTGGCCGAGGACGAAGTGGACCGCGGCCTCCTCGCCGGGCGCGAGGTCGAGGTGGACCTGGAGCGCCGCGCAGGGGTCGAGCCCGGGCCGCACCGCGCCCGAAAGCCCGATCCGCACCAGCCCCTCGGGGCGCGCCGGGTCGCCCCGCGGACCCAGGAACTCGGCGCGATCGGCGGTCAGGCCGTGCGGCCGGCGGCTGGCGGCGAGGAAGGCGACGCCGCGGCCGGCGGCGCTCCCGGCGCGGCTCCACGCGAGCAGGGCGCCGGTGTCGGGGTCGTAGTCGGGGACGATGAACGGGGCGGTGTGCTCGCGGATCGCGCCCAGCACCCACTCCGCGTAGTAGGTCACGGTCAGCCGGCGCGGGCGCCGCCAGAGGTCGCGCACCCGCAGCACCGCCAGCTTGACCGGCGCCGCGGGATCGACGCCCAGCTCCAGCTCCTGGTCGAGGCCGTGGCTGCGGTGGCGGAACCGGGTGCGGCCCGCCCCGTGCCGCACCTCGTAGGGTGCCGCCGCCGGCGCCGGCGCCGGGGTCGGCGACCACACCGCCGCCGTCTCCTCGTCGCGCAGGTAGAGCGCTTCGCCGGTCGGGTCGGCGACCGGATCGTTGTGCCACGGCGTCAGCCGGCCCTCGCCGCTGTTGCCGGCCCAGGTGCAGCCGGCGCCGGATTCGGAGACCAGGAAGCCGAACTCCGGGTTGGCGACGACGTTGATCCACGGCGCCGGGGTCCGCCGGCCGGGCGGGAGGAAGATCACGTACTCGCCGCCGTCGGCGCTGAAGCCGCCCAGCCCGTTGTCGGCGAGCAGCCCCTCCGGGCGCGCGAGCGGCGGCGCCTCGGCGGGCACCGACAGCGCCCCGGGCACCGGCACGAACTCCGGCAGCGCCGCGGCTCCCCCCTCCCCGCGCGCGAGCTGGTCGGCGAGCGGACCGGCGGCGTTGTCGAGCACCACCCGCGCGGCGGCGAGCAGCTCCGGCAGCCGGCCGCCGAGCTGGTCGGCGCCGAGCACGAACGCCCGCCCCGGGCCGCGCCCGCCCCCGGTCCGGCCGCTCCGCGCCACGGCGCGCTGGAGGCGCTCGGCGAGCGGCCGGTCGTAGCCGCGGGAGACCTCGTCGAGGAGCACCAGGTCGACCCCCACCCGCCGGCCGCGCCACCAGGCCTGGGCGCGCAGCGCCTGGCGCACGAGGTCGATGCCGGCGGGGTCGCGCACGCGCACGAGCAGGATCGGCAGATCGCCCGAGATCCCGTGCGGCCAGAGCGCGGGCTCGATCGCCGCCGCCGACGAGCCGAGATCGCCGCGCAGCCCTGCGCGCGGCGCGAGCACGCGGGACAGCAGATCGCCGAGCAACCGCGCCTCGCCGGGCTCGATCCCCAGCTCGCGCAGCTCGGCCTCGGCGCGCACCCGGCTCCGCTCGACCACGCGGTCGATCTGGCGCGGCGAGGAGAGCAGCCCCAGGGTGCGCAGCACCGCGGTCTCCGACGGCCCGGCGGCGGCGAGGAAGATCGCCTCGACGGTCTCGCCGGGCGCGAGCTCGAGCGCGCAGCCGAGCGCGGCGACCGGATCGAGGGTCGCCCCGGCGGCGCCGGTGAAGCCGCGCTCGGGGTCGTCGAGCGCCCGCGGCGAGCGCCGGCTGCCGCCCCGGCCGAGGAACCGCCCACGGTCGGTCTCCCAGCGCAGCTCCGGTTGCGGGCCGCGGTCGAGCAGCAGGGTGTGGCCGAGCACCGCCGGGCGCTCCTCCGGCGCGAGGCGCCGGCGCCGGAACAGCAGCGCCCGCTCGGCGGGCCAAAACTCGCTCTCGACGAACAGCCGGGAGAACGCGGGGTGGCGGAGGTCCGCTCCTTGCGCGGCGAGCACGACCTCGGCGCAGCTCGCCAGCCACAGGCGGCGCGGGCGGCCGCCCTCGTTGGTCAGGGTCACCCGCCGGATCTCGACCAGGTGGTCGGCGGCGACCGCGACGGTAGTGCGCGCGTGGAGCGTCCCGTGCCGGCGCCGCAGCTCGACGGCGTGCGCGGCGAACACCGCCTCGCACTGATCCCCGCCGCCGGTCGGCTCGAGCGCCGCCGACCACAGCTCGCCGCTCGCGCGGTCCTGGAGGTAGATCCAGGTGCCCCAGGCCTCGACCGAGGGATCGGACCGCCAGCGGGTGAGCACCGTCTCGCCCCAGCGGCTGGTGCCGGCGCCGGCCGCGGTGAGCAGGACCGTGTAGCTGCCGTTGGAGAGCACCGCCGTGCGCGGGGAGCCCCGCTGCACCGGCACGCTCCAGCTCCCGGCCTCCGCCACCCCCTCCCCCGCCAGGCGGCGCTCCGCCGCCGCCGACTCGCTGCGCCGCCGCAGCACCCGCGCCCGCGTGGTCTTGGGGATCCGCTCGTGGAGCAGCAGCTCGACGCTGGCGACGCGCGGGTCGGCGTGCAGACGCCGGACCATGCGGTCGCCGCGGAGGTGGTTGGCGGCGGCGACCAGGATCATCCCCTGGTGGTGGGCCATGAACGAGTGGACCACGCGCGGCCGCTCCTCGCGTTCCTCGGCGGGTCCGAAATCGAGCGCCTCGACCAGACCGTAGTGGCCGAGCGCGCCGAGCCCGATCAACCGCTCGACGTTGGCGATCACCGCTCGCGGCCGGAAGCGCAGGGCGAGCAGGCAGGCATAGGGGGCGATCACCAGGCGGTCGCCGAGGTCGCGCTTGAGGCCCAGGCCCGGAACGCCGAACGCCCGGTACTGGTAGTCGCCGTGGACCCCCAGCTCGGCGAACCCCGACTCCGAGATGCCCCACGGCACGCCGTGGCGGCGGGCGAACGCGATCTGGCGGCGCACCGCCACCCGGCAGCTCTCCTCGAGCAGGGTGCGCGCGAGGACGCGCAGGACCAGCGGCGGCATCAGGTACTCGAACATGGTGCCGCCCCAGGAGAGCAGCACCCGCGAGCCCTCCAGCCGGACCACCGGCCGGCCGAGGTGGAGCCAGTGCTCGAGCGGGGCGTCGCCCTTGGCGATGGCCAGGAAGCTCGCGATCCGCGCCTCCGAGGCGAGCAGGTCGTAGTGGTTGGGGTCGAGGCGGCCCGCGGTGGCGTCGTGGCCGATGCGGAAGAGCCGCCGCTCGCGGTCATAGAGAAACGCGAAGTCGAGCTCGCCGAAGCGGCGCAGGAGGCGGGCGGAGAGCGCCTCGACCTCGGCGATCAGCTCCTCGGCGGCCGCCGCCGCGGCGGCGAGCGCGCCCGCCAGCTCGCCCTGCCAGCGGCGAGCCTCGGCGACTGCGGGCTCGTCCTCCGCCCCGCCGCCCGAAGCCGGGTCGAGGTCGGTGACCAGCCGCCGGCCGCGATCGGCGACCTCGAGCAGCCTGCGCAGGCGGGGCGGGGCGGCCAGGTTCCGCCGCAGGCGCGCGAGCGCCTCGCCGTGCGGGGAGCCCGGCGCCGCCTCCCGGTAGAGCGCCGGCGGCCGGTGAGCTCCGCGATCCGCCGGTCGGCGAGGGCGTCGAGCACCGTCCACAGGGACTCCGGCGGGCCGGCGGCGGCCGCGCGCAGCTCCGCCTCCAGCGCCGCGATCGCCGCCGCCAGCGCGCGCGCCTCGCGGTCGGCCGCCGGCACGGCGTCGAGGATCCGCTGGTGGAGGACCCCGAGCGTGTCCGCCAGCCCCTCGAGCCGGAGCGGGTCGGGCACCCGCCGGGCCGCCGCCTGGCGCAGGCCGTGGCCGAGGACCAGGAAGGCGGCGGCCAGGTTGCCGCTGTCGACGGTCGAGACGTAGTGCGGCTCCAGGAGGCCGAGGTCGCGGGTGTCGTACCAGTTGAACCAGTGGCCGCGATGGCGCGCGAGGCGCTCGAGGGTGTCGAGGGTCGCGCGGACCCGCGCCGCCAGCTCGCGCAGCCCGATGTAGCCGAGGTCGTAGGCCGCGAGGCTCGCGAGCAGCAGCATCGCGACGTTGGTCGGCGAGGTGCGCCGGGCCGGCCCGGTGGCCGGCTCCTCCTGCAGGTGGTCGGGCGGCAGCCAGTGGTCGGCGGGGCCGACCAGCTCCTCGAAGAAGTGCCAGGTCCGCCGCGCGAGCAGCCGCAGCAGGCGGCTCTCGCCGGCGTCCAGGACCTCCCGCGGCCGCGCCGCCGGGCGGCTCGACCACAACGCGGCCGGCGGCGAGAGCAGCCACAGCAGGAGCACCGGCCCGGCGGCGGGCAGCGACGACGGCGCCGCCAGGGCGAGCGCGGCGACCACGGCGACCGCCAGGGCGGGGGCGGC